>JBDRBQ010000040.1:0-12140 GCA_043822625.1 Candidatus Omnitrophota bacterium
GAAGCTTTAGATTTGGTTAAAACATTCCAGCAGAAACACGCCGCTAAATTAGAGGAATGTGCAAAGCTGAGCGATAGGCTAAGCGATAATTGCAATAAGATTTCGCGGTCTTGTAATTAAGTGATGTGTCCCTAAATTTTCCGCGGTCTTGTAATTAAGTGATGTGTCCCTAAATTTTCTGTCCCTAAATTTTCGAAAATCATCTTACCATGCTGACAAAGCATTATTCTTCCGACACCCTTGATAATGGGTTCGTCTTAACAACTAAGTTTCCGCTCGGGAAAACGGGAAAGAATGATCTAATTAAGTTGTTCCGGCAATTTGAAGGTAAAGATATATTTCAGAGCAGAAAAGTTGACATTGACAAAATTGACAGTATTTTTTTAAAAAGACATCGAATAGTTCATCAAGATAGTTGCGATCAACTCACTGAGGGAGATGTTTTAGGTGATCAACGATATCTTAAAAGATTGGTAAAATACATTGATGGTTATTTGGTGAAGAAAATAGCAGTCTATAAGAATGCAACTTTGGTATAGAAAACGGGATTGTCTATGTGCGCATAGGTTAAACAATTAGCATTGAGAAGTAATAGGGTTAAATCATAGTGTTACGGATGGCCGAGATATGCGCTTGGCGTTGGGCGATGCGGAGCAGGGATTTACCGGAGAATCGTTTGATCAGGGCCTGATCTTCGGTGGTTTTTAGGCTGGATATGAGGTCAGTCGGGATCTTCTCGAGGATCGTCATAAGCTGGGATACCCGGACCCGGGTTACGCCGAAGTGGTTGCCTGCGGTAGTTTGTGTTCTTTGAGGATTTTCGACCAGATATTCCCGGACTTGTACGGCCATGGCCACGATATTCTTGTAAACCGGCCTTGGCGCTTGTGGCAGAGGTGGCAAAGGATCGTATAAACTGATGGCCGTACCGCGACCGCGGCGCCGGTACATCTTCACAAGTATACGTATTTCCTTACACTTAGAGGGCTTTGCCCAATTACGCCTCGAGTCCAACGTGGGGAGCCAAATTTTACGGAGTAAAATTTGGTGCTGAGCAAGTAAAAATTCCTGTGAATTTTTACGCGTTGAAGTGCCAGAGTATTTCGTGAATCAGTAAAGCCTCTCTTATGTTATAATAAGAGAGGCTTTTGTGTTTACAGTAGGTGTTTAATCGAATATAATAAAAACAATATGAAAAATAAAAATGTTTATATAATTGCGGGACCCAATGGGTCTGGTAAAACAACTTTTGCGAGTACGTTTTTACCGGAATATGCAAAGTGTGATCGATTTATTAATGCCGATCTTATTGCTGCCGGTCTGTCGCCTTTTTCTCCACAGCAAGTTGCTATTAAGTCGGGTAAGCTTGTCTTGGAGCAAATCAAAGAGTATTCTACGAATGGTGTTGATTTTGGTTTTGAGACGACCATGTCGGGTGTGACTTATCTCAAATATTTAAAAATGCTCAAGGAAAAGGGATATAAGATACATATTTATTTCCTATGGATACCCAGCTCACAGCTTGCGATTGCTCGTGTTAAAGACCGAGTGTCGCAGGGGGGTCACAATGTGCCGATAATCGATATTAAGCGCAGATTTAAACGTAGTACAGAGAAATTCTTTAAACAATATCGCTTATTAGCTGACCAATGGATGTTATTTAATAATGAGCAGTCCAAGCCAAAACTTATTGCTAGGAAACAAAATGCTCATATAGATGTGTTTGATCAAAGTTTATTTGAAAAGGTTATAAACGAAGTCGGAGTCGAATTATGAAAAAACGAATGACGATTCAGGATAAAGCCGAACTAGCCATGGAAAAAGCGGTCAAAAAGGTTGTTGCTCAGCATAAAAAAGATGGCCGTCCACTTGCGGTATGGGAAAATGGAAAAGTAAAGAAAGTAGCGGCAAAATAAAGTTAAATAAGGATGGAAAAAGGGTCAACTCCTTTTTCCCTTCCTTTATCCCGTCTAATTTTTTGGTTATGAATATATAATCGTTGAGAGTATCTGGAAGAATAAAATAATATAAGACAGTTAGGTGTGATGAATGAGTAAAAAAAATAAAAAAGATGAAGCGGGCTTTGCTGGTGAGGAAATACAGAAAATGATTTCGCTTCTTAATGAATTTGTTGATAACAGCGAACAATTAGCATTGCTTTCTGATGAGCAGCGGGTCGCGCTTTTAACTGCTGCCGGCAAACTTTCACGGCCGGATAAAATCGAGGCTCGAAAGCGCATTCATGACATTAAATATGTCAAGAAGCAGCGTGTTGTTAAAAAAGAAAAGAATGCGCGTCAAGCAACAGGTATTCGCCGTGCTCGTGAATCGGATGTGTTTAGTGCGCCGCTACACATTTCTCATGATTCCTGTGGTTGCCAGATGAAAGAAGCAGAGCTTAATAGCCCCCGCAATTGTTATGTTTGCAAGGCGCAATTTACAAAGTTGCATCATTTTTATGATGCAATGTGTCCGAGGTGCGCGGAGTTTAATTATCAAAAACGATTTCAAACAGCATCTTTAAAAGGACAGGTTGCTTTAATTACGGGTTCGCGTTTAAAGATCGGGTATCAATCGTCATTGATGATGCTGCGAGCAGGTGCAACAGTGATCGCAACAACTCGTTTTCCGGTTGATTCAGCTTTGCGTTTTTCAAAAGAAGGGGATTATAATCAGTGGAATAACCGCCTGCATATCTACGGATTAGATCTGCGCCATACCCCAAGTGTTGAAATATTCTGTAATTTTGTTGAGCAAACTTATGATCGGCTTGATATATTGATAAATAATGCGGCTCAAACAGTTCGTCGCCCGCCGGGGTTTTATGAGCATTTAATGAAGAATGAAACAACGCATATGAATGAATTACCCGAAGCTGTCAGGTATCTTCTTATGTCTTATGAAGAATGTAAAGATAAGCTGGTATCTTATACGAAACAAAATAATCAGGGAGATGCATCATTGCCGATCGCTTGGAATGGGAAAATGCAGGGTATTGGTTTGAGAGCTTCTGCGCAATTATCGCAAATACCGTACTCTTATGACAGCAATTTGCCGGTTGAAAAGGTATTTCCAAAAGGAAAACTCGATGCAGATCTGCAGCAAGTTGATCTTAGGGAAACCAATAGCTGGCGTCTGCGTTTAGGCGAGGTACCAACGTCGGAAATGTTTGAGATACAGATAGTCAATGCCATTGCGCCGTTTGTGTTGTGTAATCGGTTAAGTACAATGATGAAACGTGACAATACCGGCAAAAAACATATTGTCAATGTCTCGGCGATGGAAGGTAAGTTCTTGCGCTTCAAAAAAGCTGATCGTCACCCTCATACAAATATGGCGAAAGCGGCGCTAAACATGCTTACGCATACATCAGCAAGTGATCTGGCAAAATACGGTATTTTTATGAATGCGGTTGATACAGGCTGGGTTACAGATGAAGACCCGATTGCGTTAGCGGCGTATAAACAAGAAAAGCATGATTTTCAGCCTCCTTTAGATATTGTTGATGGTGCTGCTCGTGTTTGTGATCCTTTCTTTGACGGCATTTTGACTGGTAAACATTGGTGTGGAAAATTTTTAAAAGATTATCACCCAATTGATTGGTAAAGGAGATTTTCGAAAAAGCCAATAAAAATTTAGGAGAATAAGAAGGATCAAGTCTTCACGGTTGACAAAACAATAAATGTGCAATGCGAAGATCTGATCCCGTCTCCGTTGTTGCCGGTTATTCTACACAAGCAAAAAAATGAGGGATGGATGAACTTCTTAAGAAGCGCATGGTGCTAAACAAAAAATGAGTTAACAAAAAGGAGGCGCGTAATGGGAGATAAAGGCCAGAAGGATAAGGACAAGGGAAGCAAACAGAAGAAAGCAAAGCAGGAAAAGCAGAAGTTAAGGGGGGAGCCGGATAAGAAATAGAAATAATTCTGTAACAGAAAGTTTTAAATAATAAGAATAAGAAAAGAGGTGCACCCAGAGAAAGCAATTCTAATAAGTAGGTGTCCAATCTCTTTATCTCTTATGAAATATTGTCTTTTTATGACTATAAAACGTTGCGAAATAGTGAGTAGTGTTACAAAAAACCGCAAGTGTTTTTTGCTTGGGGTTTTTGTTTTGCAGGGTATACTTGTAGCGCGAGATGAAAACTAATTTGTAATAAAGTTATTTTTTGAGGAATATATTATGTTTGATTTATCCAAAAAAAGATTTAGGTTGAGAATTGTACTGCCAGTTTACCCCGCGTTTAATGTTTATTCTCGCATTGCTAAAGGGACTACGGCCTTGGGGCCGGTATGTGTGGCCAGTGCTGTAAATGAAATGGAAAGATGGGATGTTGAAGTTATTGATGAAAATAATCTTCGCAGATATGGGCCCAAAAGTGACTTGGGCGGAGCCGACCACGAATTTTTACAAAACCTAAGGCCCGCGGATGTAGTTGGGTTTTATGGCGGATTGACAAGTACTATACCCAGACTTTATGAAATAGCCCGTTTTTATAAAAATAAAGGGGTTGTAACTATAGCTGGAGGACAGCATTTTGTTGAAGACAATATAGCTGAGGCATTATCTTCGGGTATTGATTATGTCGTTATTGGTGAAGGCGAAGTTACTATTAAAGAGCTTCTTGAAACTTTGCAAAGAAAAGAAGACGTGAATACGGTCAAAGGCATTGCTTATCTAAATAATGGAAAGATTATTTATACCCCAGAGAGGGAGCCCTTGACTGATTTTGATAAATTACCTTTGCCGGATTTTTCTTTAGTGCGTTATGCTAAGATTAAACTTTATCCCGTTGGAAGAATACGGGGTTGCGGTATGGATTGTGAGTTTTGTACCGTTAAGGGCAAGCCAAGATATTCTTCTTCCGAGCGACTGCTCGAATGCATCAGTTTTCTTCTGGAGACAAAAGATGCCAGGCATTTTTTTATTGTTGACGACCTTTTTGGACAACAGCGAGATGAAACGATAAGATTTTGCAAGATGCTTCAACAGTATCAAAAAAATATTGGCATAAGATTGGATTTTGCTGCTCAGATAAGGTTGGATAAAGCTAAGGATTCGGAGTTGCTTTCCGCTATGCGTCAAGCAGGCATTAACACAGTAGCTATTGGGTTTGAGTCGCCTATTGAGGAAGAATTACAAGCTATGAATAAACATCTAAAGTCGGAGGATATGATATCTCTTGCGAGGATATTTCACAAAGCCGGCTTTTTAATACACGGTATGTTTATTTTTGGTTATCCTGTAAGAGAGGGTATAAACTTCAAAATGTCGGCTTCGGTTAGAGTTAAACGCTTTGAGAATTTTATTAGAAAAGCCAAACTTGATACTGTGCAGGTTTTGTTGCCGACCCCCCTATCTGGAACAGAATTAAGACATAGGCTTGCGTTACAAAATAGGATTTATGCCAATAAAGATGTTGGTTGGGAATATTATGATGGGAATTTCCCCATTTTTGAACCTGACGCACCAATGAGTGCTGAAGAAATGCAGTCTTCCATTCGGAAAATTATGGATAGATTTTATCGATTTAAGTATATATTTATGGTAGGCTTAGATGTATTTTCTTTCCCATATTTAGTTTTCTTTTTGCACAACATTAAAGCAGGATGGGAAAAGTGGTATCGGTCTTGGCGTAATAACTTAATTCGTTTTGGCGGTTGGATTATTATAAAACAATGGAATGCCGCGTTTAAGAAAGATAACTTCTCGCAAAAACTACAAAAAGCAAAAGAGAATATAAAAGCTAAAGGGGAAAACGGGGAAGGGGTAAGTCTTCAAAGTTGACAAAACAATAAATGTGCAATGTGAAGATCTGACCCTGTCGTCCTTAACAATGTGAAGATCTGACCCTGTCGTCCTTAACGTACTTTTCTCTGCGGAGCCTGCATTTAATGTGAGTAATGAATGGTGTATTGGTCAATTAATTGGCGAATCATCTTCTGGTATTGAGTATGATTGAGTTTAGCCTGCTGTTTAAAAAATTCCACACTCGTTTTGGTTAAAGAAAGAGTAACTTTCATGGTTTCCTGTGGCATTACCAGTTTGTCTGGCGGCGGCAGAAAATCGTTTACTCTGCTTAATTTGCCAATAGGCATGTTTTGGTCTTTAATCTCTTTTTTCATAATGTTTTGCCCCCTTGCGCCAGTAACCAGCACCAATTATTCTGATTTTTCCCTGGCGGTAAGTAAATCGTACAGTTAATATTTTATCTTCAACCTTTCCGAGGCAGAAAAGACGGTTTTCTTTGCTACTGTGTTTGGAATCAGTGTAAATTTTTCTGTTGGGATCTTTAAATGCTCTGGCGGCTGTAGCAAAGTCTATGCCGTGTTTAGCAATATTGGTCAACTCTTTCTCTGGATCCCAGTTAAAACTGATTTGGTCGCTTTTCACGGTTAAAATATAACATAATTACAACTATTTGTCAATATAGAAAACCATAAAAAAGTATTGCTTAGTTGGGGAAGGGGGCACACCTATTTTGTAGGTTATCAAAAGTAAGCGCGGCGAAAGTTTACAGAGTCAGAATTATTAAAGGGTAGCCCTTCTATTCTTTAAACTAAGTCGAGGGAGAGGGTTGCCCAAGAAATACCTTGAATGTTGATGGTTATGAAGAGTATAATTGAATAAAAGCGTTAGGGGAAAGGGCGTTGACCCCTTTATCATTCCCACGTTAGCCCATCCTTTATCTTATTTAAGAAAGTCAAAAAATAAACTATGATTATTGTTAAAAACGTTACAAAGTATTTTGGCGGGTTCCAAGCGTTAAAAAATATTTCTTTTGAAATTGGCAGTGGAGAAATTGTTGGTTTTTTAGGACAAAACGGTGCCGGCAAAACTACGCTGATGCGCATTTTAACTTCTTATCTTCCCGCCACATCCGGGAGCGTGGTTATCGGGGGCAAGGATATAGTTAAAAACTCTTTGGCTATTCGTGGACGAATAGGGTATTTATCTGAGACGCCGCCGCTTTATTTAAATATGACAGTACGAGACTACCTTAAGTTTGCCGCACAACTAAAAGACGTTGCTCCAAAGTTACAGCACACTCAGATAGATAGGGTTTTGGGGGAATGTAATCTTGGGGATGTCCAAAATAAAACTATCGCGACTCTTTCCAAGGGGTATAAACAGCGGGTTGGTATTGCCCAAGCTATAATTAATGACCCTGAGGTTTTGATATTAGATGAGCCGACAACCGGTCTTGACCCTGTTCAAATTATCCAAGTACGCAAACTCATTAAAAACTTAGAGTATAAAAGAACCGTAATTTTGAGCACTCATATCCTTCCTGAAATTCAGCAGATTGCCAAAAGAGTTTTGATTATTAAATCCGGCGAAATTATTGTTGATGAAACCGTAGAAAATCTTTTAAAAAAATTTGAATTAAATCTCGAGGATGTATTTTTAAAATTACATTCCGATGAGGAAAATCAATAATCGTGAGCAAAATTCTTATTATTGCCAAAAAGGAACTCCAATCTTATTTTAAATCACCCGTGGCCTATATTATTTTAATTATTACTATTGCCATCTTTAACAGCTTCTTTTTTTTAATTATTGATGGAGACCGAGAGGCCACTTTGCGCAATATGTTTAAAATTATGGAGTTTTTGTTTATTTTCATTGTGCCGCTTTTAACTATGAAAACATTCGCGGAAGAGAAGTCTTTTGGTACTATGGAATTTTTAATGACTACCCCCACAACAAATACCGCTATTGTTCTTGGTAAATATTTAGGCAGTTTGATATTTTTCACTATTATTATTGGGATAACTGCTGTCTATTATTTCATTGTCGAGGTTTTTGGCCAGCCTGAGCGTTTGACTATATTGACGGGGTATTTAGGTATTTGGTTGGAGGGCGCCTTGTTTGTTGCCATTGGTGTGTTGACTTCTTCATGGACAAAAAATCAAATTACTGCCGCGATAAGCTCTTATATGATTTTATTTTCATTATATTTTTCACTAAGCTTTGTTAAATATTTTAGCGGTTCTATAGAGGCCTTGATTCGGTATAGCGGCACTTGGAGCCACGTTGAAAATTTTTCGGTGGGGCTTATTACTACGGCAGATATAGTGTATTATGTAAGCGGAATTTTTCTTTGCGTTATATTCGCAAAACTTAGTATAGAGAATAAATTATGGCGTTAAATAAGAAATTTATAAACCTACCCTTGTTGTTTGCTGTATGTACCGGCTGTCTTTTATACGGGCTGGGAGTTTCTTATATAGAAAATCATTTTAATAAATTAACCATTGGTATTTCTTTAATTGGCTTAATTTGTGGTTTAGTTTGCTTTTTTGAAGCAAAAAAGTTCGCCGGAAAACAGGCGAGAATTTCCCTCTGGGGGAAATATGGTTTTATGGTTCTTGCCATTGGCTTTCTTTTGGTCCTTTTTGTGGGAATTAATTATTTAGCTTATCGTTATAACGCGCGTTGGGATATCACTCGCGCCAAACAGCACACGTTACTTAAGAGTACAGCCGCAATTATTAAAGATATTAAAGGGGAGATTAAAATAGTAGCTTTCTATGTGGGGATGCCGCCAAGTTATTTAGAGGATTTATTTAAAGAATATGAGAGGGTTTCTAACGGAAAAATCAAAACTGAAATTATTGATCCTATTGTGCGAGTTGGATATGCCGCTCAATTCGATAGTGTGATCAGTGGAGAAGAAAAAAAGGTTATCGTGCTTTCGGGGAACGAGCGAAAAGATATTGATTTTACAGATAAACCATTAAGTGAAGGCCAGTTAACTAATGCCATTATCCAAGTGGATAGATGTAAACGTGTTGTTTATTTTTTAACCGGCCATGGTGAAGCCGATGTTTTTGATGAGAGCAATAAAGGAATGAGCTGCCTAAAGAAAAAGTTAAGCGCGAATAACGTGGAAGTAAAAACAGTGATGTTAGGTATCAAAGAGAATATTCCCGATGATTGTAATGTTCTTATCATTGCCGGCCCTCGAAATCCTTTAACCGAAGAAGAGGAGAAGTTTATTGAGGCATATTTAGAGGGGGGCGGAGACGCTCTTTTTTTAATTGAAAATACACCCATTACTACATCTGATAAACTACTTACAGAAGAAGAAAAACGCGGAAACCCCTCTTTGAATAACATCCTCAAGCCTTGGGGGATAAAGATTGCCGACGATATTGTTGTGGATTTATCTAGTCATATAGGTGGGGATGTAGGTTGTCCCGCTACGCGCAATTATGTACAGCATAAAGCGCTTATTAAAAATTTAGATTACACTTTTTATATTCGTCCTCGTTCAATTTCAACTTTAGAAAATCGGCGAGAATCGATTAAGGTGGTGCCTTTAGTTTTAAGTGCCTCAGAAAAGGATAGTTGGGGCGAGACTGATAATACTCTATATGTTAAATTTGATGCGGATGCGGATACCGCGGGACCTGTTCCCATTGCATTTGTTATGTGGGAGCCCAAGATAAAAGACAAACTTTCTGATACGCGCGTCATTGTTTTTACTGACTCGGATTTTTTATCAAATGCTTTTATTGATCAATATAGTAATGCCCAGATGGGCTTAAATGTTATAAGTTGGCTTTCGGATGTGGAATATATGAATTTTGTCGATCAACGAGAAGTAAAAGTTGAGCGGCTTGATTTAACGAGTAAGCAGAAACGCGCGGTGGCTGTTATTCTTTTTGCTATGCCTCTTCTTATTGCCGCCGGGGGAATAATGACCTTGCTCAAGCAAAAGAATTAAGAGCAAAACGGGGGTCACGCCTATTTGTAGAAAAAAAGCGTAGCCCCCATTTTGCTTATTGTATAAAACAAGAAGTTTCTAACCGGCCTATTAAACTCATATCTTCTGCGCTAATTGTTTCAATGGCATAACGCGCTTCTCCGGACGAAGGAGGGTTTTTGTCAACAAACGCTGTCGCGTAAGGAGAAAGGTTGCTTTCTAAAACAGCGGCGGTTTCCCAATCCGGATTTGATGTGACCGTAGTTCTCTTTATAACATAATGACTGACATTCGAGCTTTCAATATATTCTGTATTTACATCCCACGTTAAATTTACTCTGTTTTTTCTGCGGGAAATAATAAGAGCCGCGTTAAAATTGCTAACCGGATTTATGGTTATAGAGGGTTCTGTATCCAGAGCGTATATCTTTGATAAATAAATATCTGAAACACAGGGAATAAAACCAAAACTTTCCGCTCGTAAATAATCCTCGTTGTAAAGACTATAATCATCTATCCGGCAATAATCCAATGAAAAAACGTTCAGTGTGGTTTCGGCAGGATACCCGCGAATAGTATTAATTTCGTTTGCTAAAAGTGTTGTATAATCTAACTGTTCCTGCTCCCATTTTTTGTACGACTGGCTTATGAAATCATAGGTGGAGGTAAATGATTCAAACATTAGAGCATTAACATATTTTTCAAAGTCATACATTATGGAAAAGCCTCTATTATTCGCTATCAAATATTTATTAGGATAAGCCTTCCTTATAGCCGCAATCATGCTTATCATCCCGGGAGAAGACCAGCTATAATAAGGACTTTCTACAATGCCTATAGTATCAAGAAAAACCCCGTCACAATTTTTAACATTAATAATCTCATCAATAATGGTATTTATAATATAATTCTGCCATATCGCGTTGCCGGCATTAATGAAATATCCTCCCCAAATTGAGTTCTGGTCGGGAAGACCATCTTTTGGATTATCATCTAAATAATAAGAAGCGTAACCCTTATAGGCCAAAATCCCGGAAGAAATAGGACCTGTCGCGTCGCCGGTTTGCAATTCCCGTACATCTTCACCAAGAGAAACATATCCTATTACAACTGTTCCACTATCCTTAATCTGAGCTATTTCTTCTGGAGTATATAAATCCGATGGTATAATAACTAAATCAAAAGTTGCTAAATCTTCAGTCCTGCCGCCCGCGTAATAACACACATAATTATTCACATCAGGTATTGAATGGGGCAGTGAAAGTAACCCATCGTCTTTAAGAAAGTTATCTATATAAATCGACTTATTAACCGGAGTAGCTCCATCATCAATGATGTCATGGATTACGATTTTATAGCCGACTACTTCGGTTAAGGTTTTATCTCCATCTCCAAGACCCCCATCCCATAAATTATCCTCTAACCCTGCAAGAGGTATAATTACTTTAGTCCACGACTCATTAACCAAAACGGTATTATTCTGATAAAACCATTCATCGCCATCACTTTCTATAATATAAACCAATAAATTTTCCGTACAACCGGAATATCCCTTAACCCATAAGCTGATATTTTTATAATTGCTCCAGTCTTCAGCAAGAGGCAGGTTTCGAACCAATTTAGCCATTGACCACAATCCATTTAAGCTATAATCCAACTTTGCGCAATAATTCCCCTGATAAGAATATATTGAATCCGAAGTAGCGGATAAAAAAGCCCCCGCGTCACATTGAGTATTATAAACGGTATTCAATTCAGTGCTTGTTGAATATTCAAAGTCGTCTACAACTAAAGCGTCTTCTTCGGAATACGCGTACCCGTAATCATAAACTACGGGGAGGTCGCTATAATAAGGGATCGCATCATCCCCCGGCCAAGCTCGCCATAAAATATTAGTGCTCTCAAGCCCCGCGACTTCTTCAATGTCTGCTCTAAGCACCGCGCATTCTATAACGCTATCTTGATAAACTACAGGGATATTTTTTAAATCGTATACTATGCCATCCCAGCCCCATATATCATCTGATTGATTTGTTCCCATAAATTTCTGTAACCCTATAGTCCATTCATCTATATATATTCGGTAATCCGCGCCTGTTGTCCACCATCCATAGGTAAAACCGGTTGAGCTATCCTGGTCGGTATCAAGATAAATAAAATATAATGACCCGCTGCGGACTATATTTCCATAAACATCAAACCGGAGATATAAATAATCAGCATCATTAGTTGCATACCCCGCCTTCGCGTCTAAATTATCATCCGGCATATCATCGGCATCTGTAGCCAGGGCTGTAATTCCTGCCCAATCAGCAATATCGCCATCAATGCTAATAGTTGAGGCATAAACAGGAAAAGAATTCCATGATATTAATATCCCCAACGCCAACCAAATAACGCTTAAGCTTAAAAACAGTTTTTTCTTCAT
>JBDRBQ010000041.1:0-15254 GCA_043822625.1 Candidatus Omnitrophota bacterium
AAAACGAGAAATTTGATCCATGATTTTTCCCTCCAACAATTATAATAACCCTTTTTTGGGGGGGAGGCAAGCATTTTTAACAAAACTCGTTGTAACTATTATAGATATAAAAAAAGTAACTAAAAACTTTTGACAATACGAGCAGAGTGGTAAGGAGGGTAAAATGAAATTTGTAAACGCGTTAATTTTTGTTTTTTATTCCTTGACGATATTGTTGTTGGGAATATTTTTGGCGGCGGTTTCTCTGGAAGTTATAACTTTAGAAAATATAGATGCTACGGCTATCGCGTTATATAATGACGTAAATTTGAAATTGTCTACGGGGGCGTGCGGTGTTTTATTAATTATTATCAGTATAGGCACTATGCAGTTGGTTTCGAGGAGGATTCGTAAAGGAAAGGGCATATCGTTTAAAAACGAAGACGGTGAAATAACTATTTCTTTTTCGGCTATTGAAGATTTCGTAAAGAAACTTTTTCGTAACGATTCGAATATAAGAGAATTGAGGCCGGTTTGTAGTACTAAAAAAAGAGGCATTGAGGTGTCGGCGAAAGTTGCTCTATGGCAGGACGTGAAAATTCCTGAAATAACCGAGAAGATACAGACGGTTGTAAAATCAAAACTTCAGCAGATTTTCGGTATAGAAGATCCTATTACGGTTAAAGTGAATGTTTTTAAAATTGTGTCCAAAGAAACCCGTAAGGGGAAAGAAGATCTTTTGGAAATAGAAAGCGGCATAGAAGCGCCGTATCAGTATAAAGATTAAAAAATAGTGAATGGTGAATAGTGAAAAGCTTACAGATTAAAAACAAGAAGAATTTCGGGATTTTAGTTTTGTCTATTCACTATTAAATCATTTAACCATTCACTGAATAAAGGAGGAATAAAAGAAAGTGAAAAGAATTGGAATTTTAACCGGCGGTGGAGATTGTCCCGGATTGAATCCTGTAATCAGGGCGGTCGTAAGGAAGGCTTGTAATGAAGGTATTGAGGTAGTTGGTATAAAAAACGGTTGGGAGGGTATGGTAAAGAATTTATCTACTCCGTTAACCATTAATACTATTTCCGGCATTTTGCCTAAAGGGGGAACCATTCTTGGAACCTCACGGACTAATCCTTACAAAGATCCTAAAATGGTAGAACAAGTAAAAGAAACATTTAAGAAATTGAAATTAGATGCCTTAATTGCTACCGGAGGAGAAGATACTCTGGGGGTCGCGTATAAATTATATAAAAATGAAAAATTAAACGTAGTCGGTATTCCTAAAACTATAGATAACGACCTTTCCGGAACCGATTATACTTTTGGTTTCGATACGGCTATAAATATTGCCACCGAATGCATAGACCGCCTGCATACTACTGCTGAAAGTCACCACAGGGTTATGGTAGTGGAAGTAATGGGACGTCATGCCGGATGGATAGCTATCGAAAGCGGTATAGCCGGAGGGGCGGACGTAATTCTTATTCCGGAAAAGTCCATTGATATGGATGAAGTGTGCGCCATTTTAAAAAACAGATATAAAAGAAAAAAATATTTTTCCATCGTAGTTGTAGCCGAAGGAGCGTTGTTTAAGAAAGGCGATACAATAGTTAAAAATGTGCAAAAAGATGCTTTTGGTCACGAAATACTCGGTGGCATTGGAGAACAGTTAGCGAATAAAATTGTGGAACGTACCGGATTCGAAACCAGAGTAACGGTTCTCGGTCATATTTTAAGAGGCGGTTCTCCTTCCGCTTTTGACAGAGTATTAGGAACACGTTTCGGCATAAAAGCTGTGGAGCTTGTCATTAACGGAGACTTCGGTCAAATGGTAGCCTTGAAAGGTAACAAGATTGTAAAAATTTCTATAGAAAAAGCGGTAAAACGTCTTAAAACCGTAGATTTGGAGTGGTATAAAGTTGCCAAAGAATTTTTCGGCTGAAAAATTAATTAAAGATATCCGCTTAGGTTTAGCGGACGGTATTGCGGTTAAAAAAAAGGTTGCCGAAGGAGATTTATCTATCTTGGCTGAAATTGCCGCGGCATTGATTAATTGTTTAAAAAATAAAGGCAAGATAATAATTTTCGGCAATGGCGGTTCTGCCGCCGACAGCCTTCATATAGCCGCGGAGCTCGTGGGACGTTTCGAAAAGGAAAGAGAGCCTTTGGCAGCTATTTCGTTGGTGTCGAATGTTTCTAATTTGACTGCTATAGCCAATGATTACGGATACGAAGAAATTTTCGCGAAACAACTTTCAGCTATAGCTGTGCCGCAAGACATCGCGTGGGGTATATCCACCAGCGGAAATTCCGCTAACGTATTGAAAGCAATCAATAAAGCTAAAGAATTGGGTTTATTGACAATCGGTTTTAGCGGCAGCTCCGGCGGGCAATTGCGAAAAATGGCCGATTTGAATTTTATTGTGCCGTCGAATAACACGGCCCGGATTCAGGAAGCGCACATCGCTGTCGCTCACCTGCTTTGCAAATCAATAGAAGAATATTTTTTGAGTGAATGAAAAATAAAATTTTAGCCGCGTCCTCTCTTAATGGGAAAATTAAAGACCTGCGCAAAAAAGGCCGTAGAATAGTTTTTACTAACGGCTGTTTTGATGTTTTGCATGCCGGACACGTTCAATATCTTGAAAAGGCAAAAGCTTTCGGCGATATTTTAGTGATTGGGTTGAATTCGGATGCTTCGGTGAAAAAAATCAAAGGGGATAAAAGACCCATAGTCGGAGAAAAAGACAGGGCCTCGGTTTTAGCCGCGCTTGAAGCGGTCGATTTTGTGGTAATATTCGATACGCCAACACCTTTGTCTTTGATTGAAATTATCAGGCCGGATGTTTTAGTAAAAGGCGCCGACTGGAAAACCAAAGATATCGTGGGTGGTAATCTTGTCCAATCGTATGGTGGAAAAATAAAGAGAGTGGCCTTTAAGAAAGGCTGTTCCTCTACTAATATTATATCCGCTATTTTGACTGCCTTTTCGGATAAAGCGCGTCACTGAAAAATAGTTTGGAGTTTTAGCGCATAGGCGAATCATGCCGGCAGGCGGGCGTAGTTCGGAGGCAACCAAAATGTGGGGAGAAACTCTGCTTATGGCAGGCTTGTTTCTGCCTGTTGATTTTCTGATCAGGGAAAAGTAGAATGAAAAGTTCATGTCCGGCCAACCAAAAAATTATACGGCTTATCGATGCCAATCTTAACCGTTCCAAAGAAGCGGCTCGGGTTTGCGAAGAGATAATGCGTTTTGTTGTCGAAGATAAAAAACTTTGCGCCGCCTTCAAAAGGCTCAGGCACAGAATAACCAAATGCGCGCTTAGCTTAGAGCTGGATTCGAGAACCATAATCAGCGCCAGAAACTCTGAAGAAGACATAGGCGTCAAAAGCATTACTTCCGAAGCAAATAGAGACGATGTCGCCGCTATTTTTAGCGCCAATATCCAGCGTCTTAAAGAGGCAGTCAGGGTGCTGGAAGAATTTTCGAAAATTATAAATAAAGGGGCCGCGGAGAATTTTAAAAAGTTGAGATTCGATATTTATGCGTTGGAAAAAAAAACGGCTTTTATCCTGTTATCTTTACGTAATAGTTAAAGCCGATATGAAAAAAATAAAAAAAATTGTTTCGCGCGGCGTAGATATTTTTCAGCTTCGGGACAAAAATCTTTGCGATAAAGAGTTGCTCGCGGCCGCGAAAGAAATAGTGTCATTTTGTAAAAAAAGAAAAGCTCTTTTTATTATTAACGACCGCGTTGATGTCGCGCTCGCGGCCGGTGCCGATGGTGTGCATTTAGGACAGGGAGATTTGCCGATAAAAGAGGCCAGAAAAATTCTACCGCGGAATTTTTTAATAGGCGTATCTACCCATTCGCTGAAACAGGCGTTGAAGGCTCAGGAAGAAGGAGCGGACTATATCGGTTTCGGGCCGCTTTTTGCCACCAAAACAAAACCGCGTCTTTCGCCTATTGGTGTCGGTGAAATAGAAAAATTGAACGAAAAAATAAAGATCCCTTATTTTGCCATAGGCAACATAAATCTTAAAAATTTGAAATTGTTAAGAAAAAAGAACGTAAAAAGAATAGCGGTACATTCCGCGATATATAATCTAAAAGAACCCAAAGAAAAAATCTTGGCGTTCAAAAAAGAACTTTTCGGGAAGGAAATATGACGCAATTATCTGTATCAAGAAATAAAACTATAACGCCGCTTATGAAAAAGACCGCGGAATATGAAGGAGTCGAGCCTGAATTTATCAGAAAAGGCATCGAGGACGGCAATATCGTTATCCCCTCCAATGCAAAAAGAACTCTCAAGAATCCCCGCGCCGTCGGCAAAGGGCTAAAGACTAAAATAAACGCCAATATCGGCACATCGTTTAATCAGGTCAACCTTAAAGAAGAGATCTTAAAATTAGAAACCGCTTTAAAATATGGCGCGGACGCGGTGATGGATTTAAGCACCGGCGGAAATATTGCGGAAATAAGAAGCGCGTTGATTAAAGATTGTACTGTACCTTTTGGGACGGTTCCCATATATGAAGCGGCTATAAAAGCAGTTAATAAAAAAAAGGCCATTGTCAAAATGGACATTGATGATATTTTGGAGGCCATTAAAAATCAAGCCGAAGACGGTGTTGATTTTATGACTATTCACGCCGGATTAACACTCTTCGCGGTGGAAAGATTAAAAGGTGAAAAAAGAATTTTAGACGTTGTAAGCAGAGGCGGGGCGTTTCTGGTAACGTGGATGATTGCTAATAAAAAAGAAAATCCTTTTTATGAATATTTCGATGAAATACTTAAAATTGCCTATAAATACGACATTACTTTAAGCCTTGGGGACGGGTTAAGGCCCGGTTCGATTTTAGACGGCACAGATAGGGCGCAGGTGCAGGAATTGATAATACTCGGGGAACTGGCTGACAAGGCGCGTAATAAAGACGTGCAGGTGATTATAGAAGGGCCGGGGCATGTGCGTATGGATGAAATAGAAGCCAACATTATTTTACAGAAAAAGCTTTGTAAAGAAGCGCCCTTTTATGTGCTTGGTCCGTTGGTAACCGACATTGTTCCCGGTTATGATCACATTGTCGGCGCGATTGGAGGAGCGATAGCTGCCGGTCACGGGGCGGATTTCTTGTGTTATGTTACCCCTTCTGAACACTTAAGGCTGCCTTCTGTTGAAGATGTCAAAGCAGGGGTTATGGCAAGCCGTATAGCCGCTCACGCCGCCGATATAGTGAAAGGCGTAAAAGGAGCGATTGCCTTGGATGAACAAATGTCTAAAGCGCGTAAAAAACGCGACTGGGATAAGCAGATTGCTTTGAGTCTCGACGGTGATAAAACTCTGTGTCTGCGTAAATCTTCTAAGCCCGATGAAGAGGATGTTTGCACTATGTGCGGGAAATACTGCGCTATCAAAGTTGTAGATGAGTATTTGCGTTAACGCTAAAATTAATGTATTGAAAAAACTTTAAAAAGAAAGGTTTTTAAAATGAGCATATTAGTTGTAGGTTCGGTGGCGCTTGATTCTGTCAAGACGCCTTTTGGAGAAGTGCACGAAGCCTTGGGAGGTTCGGCAGTTTATTTTTCTCTCGGCGCGAGCTATTTTGCGGACGTTAATTTAGTGGCGGTCGTGGGAGAGGATTTTCCCGGAGAGCATGTCGAATTATTGAAAAGCAAGGGAGTAGATACCGAAGGCCTGCAGATAAAAAAAGGGAATACCTTTAGATGGAAGGGCGAATACGGATATGATTTAAACAACCGCACCACTCATTATACGCATTTAAATGTGTTCGAAAATTTTAAACCCTGCTTGCCAGAAAGATATAAAAAATGCAAATTCGTTTTTCTGGGAAACATAGATCCGGTTTTGCAGGAAAGAGTGCTGTCTCAGGTCGAAAAACCTGTTTTAACCGCGTGTGATTCTATGGATTTCTGGATAAAAAATAAAAAGAAGGCTTTGTTGAAAGTGCTCAAAAAAGTGGATGTTTTTATCATAAACGATTCTGAAGCCAGAGAATTATCCGAAGAAGCTAATTTGGTCAAAGCCGCCAAAAAGATATATTTACTCGGACCGAAATTAATCATTATAAAACGGGGAGAATACGGAGCGCTTATGTATTGTAATCATTCCTTTTTCTGGGCGCCGGCTTATTTACTGGATTCGGTTTGTGACCCCACCGGTTCCGGCGATACTTTTGCCGGCGGATTTTTTGGTTACCTGGCAAGTTGCAAAACCTTAAACGAAGCTAATTTTAAAAAAGCTGTAATTTACGCCAGTGTTTTAGCTTCTTTCAACGTGGAAGATTTTAGTGTAAACCGCCTAAAAAATCTCTCCATGCAAAAGATAAAAATCAGATATAAAGAATTTGTGAAATTGACGAAATTTTAAAAGGGGGCGCTACTCGGATTTTTTGTGCTTCTTTGCTTGTTTTATAAAATCAAGATCGGCTAAGTCTATAGGGCGGCCGATCTTTTTTTTCATTGTTTCTATGTCTTTAAGAGAAGCTACTCTGATAGCGGTGGTTTTGTTTTTTTTCTGTTCAGAATTACTATAGAGCTTATTGAATTCTTTTTCATCGGCTAAAAAGACATCCAAAATATCTTGTCCTTTATAAGAGAAGCAAATCCATTGGTCAACAAATAATTTTGGCAGATGGCTGATTGCGAGAATGGATTTTTGTTCACTTTGCAGATGTAAGGAAACCGCGATTTTGAAAAGTTTATTTAAAACTTCTTCTTTAGCAGGGACATAAATATCAATGTCCAACGTGCTTCGCGGAAGTCCATGAATAACTAAAGCGGCCCCGCCGACTAGGACGTAATTTAAATGTTCCTCGTTAAATTTGTCGATTATTTTATGCCAAATTTTAGGATCCAAAGTATTTTTTGCCATTTTTACGGATAACTTTATTTAATTTTTTTGCTTTCGCGTCCATAAACAGGGAAAGAAATTGATTTTGCGAAAAAGCCCAAGACAGTCTATCATGCCAATTTAATTCAGCAAATGATTGTATATGATGTTTTCGTAATTCCTCGCTTTTCATAATTACTAATTATAGCATTTGTTGCGCGAAATATCTATTTTTTTGCTATATGAAATTTATGCGGGATTTTTTAACATTAAATGCTTAAATAGGTTGGGAATGAAAATATTTTGGGCTTCCTTTTTTTAAGCTTTGTGTATATAATATAACGCAGTAAAAGGGTTGGTTTCATTTTTTAAGGAAATTTGGCGCGGGCGTGATTCAATGGTAGAATGAGAGCTTCCCAAGCTCTATACGGGGGTTCGATTCCCCTCGCCCGCTCCATCAGTCTTCGCTAAGCACTTATCGTGCTTAGCTTCGCCTGATTAGCGAGGGAAGAGAACCCAAAAAGGGAAAGCTATCGGCGATCGCTCCATTTAAACGTGAAAATAAAAGGTAGGGACATTCCTAAGGCATGTCCGTGTTAAAGAATCAGTCCCCGTAGATTTATTCTAAATCTAAACGCGGGAATAAAAAATGTAGGGGAGGATCTCCGTATCCGTTTGAATTAATTAGCTCATGAAAAATAAACATAACCTTTTCTTTATTTTTACCGCCATTATCTTTTCGTTTGGCTGCGCTTCTCATCAAAAATCTATTGCGCCCCCCGCGTCTAAAGGCGTTTATCACCGTGTAGAGAAGGGGCAGACTTTATGGAGAATTTCCAAAACATATAATGTTGACACGGCCACTCTTGCGCGCGCGAATCGTCTTAAAGACCCATCCTTAATTTCTGAGGGACAGCTTATTTTTATTCCCTGTGTCGAAGATAAAAAAGAAGTTGCTGCTGAGCAAAATAAAGTAGTTTTAAGTAGACAGGGTTTTATCTGGCCTGTAGAGGGCAAGGTGATTTTTTTTTACGGCATGGAAAAAGGCGGTGTTAAATCCAAGGGCATAAGCATTTCAACCGAAGAAGGAAAACCTGTAAAAGCCGCCAAAAACGGCAAGGTAAGTTTTGCCGATGAGCAGGTTAAGGGCAAAGGAAAGGTTGTTATTATAGACCACTTCGATGGTTATTTTACGCTGTACGCGCATAATTCTCTGCTTTTAGTAAGCCCGGGAGACGTGGTAAAGCAAGGCGATGTTATCGCGAAGGCAGGCAAGAGTGGAAGAGTCAAAGAGCCGCAAGTTTACTTCGAAATAAGAGAAGGACATTGCGCGAAAAACCCGTTTTATTATTTGCCATAAAGAAAAAATGTAGGGGCGCCGCTTGTCCGTGCCCGTTAATTCCGGAGAAATCAATATGAAACCTAATAACAAAACAATCAGAATCGGCGTTGTTTCCGATACCCATATTCCCATTGCCGCGCCGGCGTTGCCGAAGGCACTAATCGACGGATTGAAAGGGGTCGATTTTATTATACACGCCGGAGATTTGATAACACTTGATGTTGTAAGACAGCTTGAGAAAATAGCGCCTGTATACGCGGTAAGCGGAAATATGGATGCCTATGAGGCGCAAAATACTTTGCCGAAAAAGAAGGAAGTAAGAATAGCCGGTTTTAAAATTGGTATTATTCATGGATGGGGTGGTTCGGGGGATTTGCTTTCGCGGGTAAGAAAAGAATTCAAGGCAGTGGATGTTATAATTTTCGGCCATTCTCATAAACCTTTTAATCAGGTAGTCGACGGCGTTCTAATGTTTAATCCCGGCAGTCCAACCGATAAAGTTTGCGCTAATACCAATACTTTCGGCATATTAACGTTAAATGAAGAAATAAAAGCGGAGCATATTGAGGTATAGGGAACAGACCTGCCCGCGAAAAGATAAAATATAACAAAATATAACAAAATGTGTAGGGACAAGCCTAAGGCTTGTCCGATATAATTAATTATTAGAAAATAATAAAATATAATGTCAAAAATAGTAACTCGTAAATCCCATAATCGTTTAAAAGGATATGATTATACGCAATCAAATTATTATTGCATCACCACTTGTACGGAGAATCGCGAAGAATGGTTTGGTGTAATTAAAAATGAAAAAATCATTTTAAACGAGCATGGTTGGATGTGTCAAAAATGCCTTGAAAATTTGCCGAATTATTATAATACCGTTGCAATTGATACATTTATTGTTATGCCTAATCATGTTCACGCGATTATTATAATAAATAACCATAAATTTGATATATAGATAACGGACAGGCCTTAGGCCTGTCCCTGCATAATAAAAGTAAATCGCTGTCAAAAATCATTTGTGATTTTAAATCGTTTTCCGCGCGGGAGATTAACAAAACAATAAATAATGGTAATAAATTCAAATGGCAAAGGTCATTCCATGATCATATAATCAGAAACGAGGGTTCATTAAATGGAATGCGTGAATACATTATTAACAATCCGGTGACATGGCAAGATGATAACGAAAATAATGCTTCGCGCGCCTATTAAATAAATTAGCTCACCAAATTTAGTCGCCAGTGATTCGTTGATATAGAGAAAAGTATTTTTACGAAAGACAGCAACAAAAACATAAAGAGGTGAAAAGAGAAAACGGCATGAATCTCTTCGGAATTGAGTTTTAAAAATAGAATTTGAGCTTGACTGAATGTACAAAATATTGTACACTTTGCGCGGAGGTGATATTGATGGATTATATTATGCCTATTTCAGAAGTAAGGGGGAAGCTACCTGAAATGATTAAAAAAATCAGCCTGGGAAAACACTTAATTATAACTAGGAATGGCAAGCCGGAAGCTGTATTGCTTTCTCCTGAAGAAGTAGAAACTTTGGAAATTAAAGCGGACCAAAAGCTCTTGCAGTCTATTTTGAGGGCGGAAGAAGACGTTAGTGCGGGAAAACTCTATTCTCACAAAGACGTATTTAAAGATGTATAAAATACTTTATACAAACGAGGCAAAATCTTCCATAAGCAAGTTGCCTATTAAAAAAAAACATCAAATCAAAGAAGCTGTTGAACGTGTAGCAGAAAATCCACAAATTGGTAAGCATTTAACGCATGAGTTAAAAGGTTTATTATCTTATCGATCCGGAATATATCGAATAATTTATCGTGTATATCACAAAGAAGTATTGGTTTTAATATTAACTATCGGGCATAGAAAAAATGTTTATGAGGAAATTGGTAGAAAACTAAAATGATAATTTTCTGGTGGATGCAATTCGCGGTTTGCGCGGGACTGATTTTTTATGTGGGAGAGAAGCTGGCCTCTTGCGGGGAAGAAATAGCTGAAAAGCTTTCTATTTCTACGGCGTTGGTTGGTTTTGTTTTTCTTGCCATAGTAACTTCTTTGCCCGAGGTTTTCACGGCGATAGGTTCGGTGACGCTGGTAGAAGTCCCCGATTTCGCGGTCAGCGATACTTTCGGTTCGATTTTGTTCAATCTTTTAATTATCGGCATGCTGGAATTTCAGCAGTCGAAGAAGACGCGCCTGCCCATTCTGGTAAGTGTGGAAAAAGGTCACATTAACACTATTCTAATTACTAATTTTCTTTTGATAATATGCGCCGCGGTTATTTTTATGAGGAATAAGTTTAACGCGGGGTGGGCATTTTTCAATATCGGATATGAGACGCCTATTCTTATTTTTCTTTATATCATGGGAATGCGAATAGTCTTTTCTTCGGCGATCGGCGAAAATGTTTCTTCGGGGGAGGTTGTCGTTAAAAAATATTTATGGCTTAGATTTTGTCTCGCGGCGGCCGTTATTGTCGCCAGCGGTTTGTGGCTGGCTAAAATAGGAAAGGGAATTGTATCTATAACAGGATGGAATGAAACTTTATTTGGAACTGTATTTCTGTCGATAGCTACTTCTTTGCCTGAGGTCTTTGTTTCATGCGCGGCGCTGAGATTGGGGTTTAGAAGCGGCAAAGTGGTTTCGGGTGTTAATATGGCCGTCGCCAATGTGCTCGGAAGTAATTTTTTCGATGTTATGATTATTCCCATAGCTGATATTTTTTACCGCAAAAAAGCGCTTCTTTCGGGGGTTTCCATCTATAATAATTTGACTATTTTGCTGATACTGATTTTCGGTAGTTTGATAGCGTGGGGCATAATGGCGAAAAACAAAAAAATCTTCTGGCGTTTTGGTATAGAAATAACGATAATGTTGATTCTGGCGCTTATAATGGGATTGTATTTTGTGTTTGCGCGTTAAAAGAGTCAAAGTTTTGGGTGTGCGAGTAAACGCGTTAATCCGCATACCAGTTAACCCGTGCACTTGCGGATTTATAAAACATGAAAGGAATGGATTATGGAAAGGATATGGGCTCCGTGGAGGAGTAAATATGTTGGTCTTAAAAAGCAAAAAGGGTGTATTTTCTGCCGCGCGGCTAAAGATAAAAAAGACGCAAAAAATTACCTTGTTTTTCGCGGCGAGAAAGCTTTTATTATGCTGAATATTTTTCCTTACAATAACGGTCATTTGATGATAGCGCCGATGAAGCATACCGGTGAAATTACGGAATTGACGGATGAAGAGATGCTCGAGATTATGCGATTGATTAAAAAGAGCTGTAAAATTTTAAAAAAGCTTCTTAAACCGCATGCTTTCAACGTGGGTGTTAATCTCGGCCGGTATGCCGGAGCCGGTGTCGAAGACCATTTGCATTTCCACGTAGTTCCGCGCTGGAGCGGAGACGCGAATTTCATGCCGGTAGTATCAAATACCAAAGTAATCCCCCAATCACTGGACGAGCTTTACAAGAAATTAAAAAAGGAATATGGTGCATAAAGCATAGCGCATAGAGCATAGCGTAAAAATATTTTATCGTTTATACGCGTTATGCATTGTGTACTATGCTCTTTGCGAAAACAATTATGAAACACGCTGATTTTGTACATTTACATACACATACCCAATACAGTCTTTTGGATGGCGCCTGTAGGTTGAAAGATTTGGTTGACCGCGCGAATGAATTTAAAATGCCGTCTCTGGCGATTACCGACCACGGCAATATGTTCGGTGCTATCGAATTTTACAGCATGGCAAAAGGCGCGGGCATAAAACCTATTATAGGCGCTGAATTATACATGGCTCCCGAAAGCAGATTCGATAAATCCAGCCGCGTCGGAGAGGGAACGGCTTTTCATATTATTCTGCTGGCAAAAAATATGCGCGGTTATCAAAATTTAATGAAGTTGGTTTCTACCGGCTTCGTGGAAGGTTTCTATTACAAGCCGAGAATAGACAAAGAAATACTTGCCAAACATTGCGAAGGATTGATTGCCTTAACCGCTTGCCTTAAAGGCGAAATACCGTCGGCTATTTTAAGAGGCAAAAAAGATTACGCTGTAAAATTGGCCGGAGAATTAAACGAGATGTTCGGCAAGGGTAATTTCTATTTTGAAATACAGCACAATTTGATACCCGAACAGGATAAATTAAATAAAGAATTAATATCTCTTTCTAAAACATTGTCTATTCCATTGGCGGCTACGAATGATATTCATTATCTTAGGAAGGAAGATGCCAGAGCGCATGAAATTCTTTTATGCCTGCAGACGCAGACCAAACTTACCGACGAAAAGAGGCTTAAATTTCAAACCGATGAATTTTATTTTAAGAGTCCGGATGAAATGAAGCGCGTTTTTGCCGAGGTGCCTGAGGCTATTTTGAATACGGTTGTCATAGCTGAAAAATGCGGGCTTGAACTCGAATTCGGAAAAGTCCACCTGCCCAAATATGATACTCCCGCGGGCATGAATGAGGGTGCTTTTTTAAGAAAGCTTTGCGAAGAAGGAGTCGAAAAGCGTTTTGGAGAATGCACTCCGCAGATAAAAAATCGCCTTGAGCACGAGCTTAAAGTTATAGAAGGCGCGGGCTTCAACGGTTATTTTTTATTGGTGTGGGATTTTGTACATTTCGCGAAACAGCAGAAAATACCGGTTGGCCCCGGAAGAGGTTCGGCGGCGGGAAGTCTGGTAGCTTATGTGCTCGGTGTAACCGATATAGACCCTTTAAAATATGACCTTGTCTTCGAGAGATTTCTTAATCCCGAGAGGATAAGTTTTCCTGATATAGATATTGATTTTTGCTATGAGAGAAGAGACGAGGTTATCAAGTATGTTACCGAAAAATACGGGCAAGATAAAGTAGCCCAGATAATTACTTTTGGTACTATGGCGGCGCGCGGAGTTATTCGGGATGTGGGGCGTGTTATGGATATGAGTTACGGCGATGTAGATAAAATAGCCAAGCTTGTGCCTGCCGACCCCAATATGAATTTAGATAAAGCTCTTCAGCTTGAACCGCAGTTAAAATCTTTATACGACGGTGATCCGGCAATTAAAAGTTTAATCAATACGTCTAAAGCGTTGGAAGGTTTGACCCGGCACGCTTCTACTCACGCCGCCGGTATAATTATCAGCCGTGACGCTCTGGATGAGTATATCCCTTTATTTAAAACTCCCGATGGACAGCTTACCACCGGCTACGCGATGGGTTCTTTGGAAAAATTAGGGCTCTTGAAAATGGATTTTCTGGGCCTGCGCACTTTAACGGTAATGGATGAAACCGTCAAGATTATAAAAAGAACCAAAGATAAAGAAATAGATCTTTTCAGTCTTCCGCTTGATGACAAGAAAACTTTTAAATTGTTGAGCAAGTCTGAGAGTTTGGGCGTTTTTCAGCTTGAAAGTACCGGTATGCGTGATTTGCTTAGAAAATTGAAGCCTGAGCAGTTTGAAGATATTGTAGCGTTGTTGGCTTTATTTCGTCCCGGCCCTTTAGGTAGTGGTTTGGTCGAGGAATTTATCAAAAGAAAACACGGAGAAGTGCCGATAGAATATCCGCACCCGAAATTGGAAAGTATTCTTAAAGAAACTTACGGCGTACTTCTGCATCAGGACCAGATAATGGTAATAGGAATAAAGTTGGCCGGTTTTTCTTTCGGACAGGCCGATATATTGATGAGGGCTATCGGTAAAAAACAACCCGAGAAGATGCAGCAGATGAAAGAGGATTTTTTAAAAGGAGCTGTTGCCGGAGGAATAAAGCCTGAAACTGCCGAAGAAATTTTTACCCTTATGGCGCATTTTACCGGTTATGGATTTAATAAATCCCACACAACAGCCTATGCCATGATAGCGTATCAAACCGCCTATCTTAAGGCGAATTACGGGGTTGAATTTATGACTGCCTTGTTGAGTAGTGAAAAAGACAACACATCCAAAATCGCTCAGTATATCGAAGAGTCCAAGCGAATGGGAATTAAAATATTGCCGCCCGACGTTAACGAAAGCTATGCCAAATTTACTGTTGTAGGAAATTCGATAAGATTCGGGCTTTCAGCGGTTAAAAATGTCGGTGCCGGAGCGATAGAATCTATCGTTAATTCCAGGAAAGAAAAAGGAAAATCCTCGTCCTTTACCGATTTTTGCGAAAGAATAGACAGCCGTTTAGTTAATAAAAAAGTAATGGAAAGCCTGATTAAATGCGGTGCCTTCGACGGTTTTGGTCCTCACCGTTCGCAATTAATGGCTGGCTTAGATAACGCTCTTAATTCGGCGGACTCGGTTGCGAAAGACCGGCAAAAAGGGCAATTGTCTTTTTTTGACGGTGAAAATCCCGGTGAAAATTTCAAGCGGGATTTTTATGAAGTACCGCAAATAGAAGAATGGCCTGAAGCACAAAGGCTCGCTTACGAAAAAGAAATGATAGGTTTTTACATAACCGGTCATCCTCTTGAGCGTTATCAGAAAGCACTCAAGACTTATAATACCTCTTCCATCGCGGGTTTGAGCGAGTTATCCGACGGTAAAGAAGTAATTGTAGGCGGAGTAATATCAAGGGTGAGAAATACGGTTACTAAGAAAAAAGGCGAAAAAATGGCTATTTTGCGGTTGGAAGATCTAAATGCCGATGTGGAGGTGCTTGTGTTTCCCCGCTCTTACGCGGAAAATGCCCCTTTTATTAAAGAGGATGAAATTGTATTCATAAGGGGAAAACTGGACGCGCGCGAAGAAGTTCGTAAAGTTATAGCGAGCGACATAATACCCATCAAAAATATGCACGAAAAATTCGCCAACGGGCTTATTGTCAATTTAACTGCCCCGGGTTTGCAGGAGAAAGATTTGCATGCTTTGAACGAAGTTTTAAAAGAAAGCCCTGGTAGTGTGGCTGTATTTTTAAATTTAGACAGTCCAAACGGCAGGCAGGTTAAAATAAAACTAAGCCCGTCGGTTAAGGTAAAAATAACACAAAAATTAATTTTCAAACTGAAAGAATTATACGGCGAAGAAGCAGTAAGCTTTAGGGCCCCGTCGAAGAATTAAAC
>JBDRBQ010000042.1:0-24702 GCA_043822625.1 Candidatus Omnitrophota bacterium
GGGTTTTGTGGGGACACATCACTTAATTGATTGACATAGATAATTTCTACTGCTATAATTTTTTTCATGGCAAGAATAGCGCGAATAGTCATACCAAATATACCTCATCACATTATCCAGCGAGGTAACAGATCACAAAAAGTTTTCTTTAGCGATAGTGATAAAGAATTGTATCTTAGTTTGTTGCATAAGCATGCACAGGAGGCGGGAATAAGTTTTTGGGCATACTGCCTTATGGATAATCATGTTCATTTAATTGCTGTTCCTGAGGAAGAAAATAGTTTGGCAAAAGGAATAGGAGATACCCATAAGCATTATACGCGTGTGATTAATGTTAGAGAAAACTGGAGAGGATATCTGTGGCAAGGAAGGTTCAGTTCTTTTCCGTTAGATGAAAAATATCTTTATGCTGCTATTCGTTATGTAGAGCGTAATCCGGTAAGAGCGGGGATTGTGAAGAAAGCAGAGGATTATAAGTTTTCAAGCGCAAGCGCGCATGTTTATAAGACGAAGGATTTTTTGTTATCTAATAATTTTGTTGTTGAAGAGATGAAAGATTGGAAAGCATTTTTGGCAGATAGGGATGATGAGCAAGATGTAAAGCTTTTTGAGAAATGCTCGCGTATTGGAAGGCCCTTAGGTGAAGAAGGGTTCGTAGAAAAGCTGGAAGAGATGACGGGGAGGATTTTGAGACCCCAAAAACCGGGAAGAAAGAAGGGGAAATAAGTGATGTGTCCCCGAATTACCGTATGTCCCCGAATTACCGTAACTATTATAGATATAAAAAAAGTAACTAAAAACTTTTGACAATACGATTTTGTAGGTCGGGAGGTATTTATGACGCAGGGGATAAAAGTTTTTATTATAGGTGTTTTATTTATAAGTGTATTTGTATGTGAAGGTCTGATAAATTCGGCAGGCGCGGACACTGAAACCGACTGGCCGATGTTTCTCCATGACCTGCAGCATACGGGATGTTCTTTTTGCGAAGTTCCTGATGAATTAAAGATGACGTGGAGTTATAAGACGGGTGGGAATATTGAGTCTTCCCCAGCCGTAGCCAACGGTAAGGTTTTTGTTGGTTCCTGGGATAATAAATTCTATGTCTTGGATGAAAATACAGGAGGACTTATCTGGAGTTATCAGACAGGAGGTGCTATTAACTCATCACCTGCAGTAGCCAACGGCAAGGTCTTTATTGGTTCTGCTGATAATGAACTCTATGCCTTAGATGAAGATACAGGAGAACGTATCTGGAGTCATAATATGGGAGGAGATGTTTGGCCCTCCCCAGCCATAGCCAACGGCAAGGTCTTTATTGGTTCTTATAGCCCTTATAATAATAAATTCTACGCCTTAGATGAAGATACAGGAGAGCTTATCTGGAGTTATCGGACAGGGGAGCTTTTTCGTTTCTCCTCCCCAGCCATAGCCAACGGCAAGGTCTTTGTTGGTTCTTATGGTGGTACACTCTACGCCTTAGATGAAGAAGCAGGGGGTCTTATCTGGAGCTATTTTACAGGGAGTCATATTTACTCTTCTCCGGCGGTAGCCAACGGCAAGGTTTTTGTTGTCACTTCAAGTAATAATTTCTTCCATGCCTTAGATGAAGAAACAGGAGACCTTATCTGGAGCTATCAGATAGGGGGTAATATGCGGTCTTCTCCTGCAGTAGCCAACGGCAAGGTTTTTTTCGGTTCTGAGGGTGGCAATCTCTATGCTTTTGGTTATTCTGTTATTACCTCTGTCCAAGTCACTCCCTATTCCACTTGGGCAGAATTAGACTGGCAAACAAAAGAACCAACTACTACTCAAATAGAATATGGCACAACTACAGACTATGGCACAATAATAGAATACTCCAACTTAGACACCCAATACCACACAGAACTTTATGGCCTTGAGCTGAATACAAAGTATTATTTTAAGATACACTCTTTTGCCGAAGAGAATAAAGAATATACCCATACAGGAGAGTTTACTACTGTTAATCACCAGCCAATACTTGAACTAATAAGAGATAAAGTAATAAATGAAGAAGAACTATTAGAATTTATCGTAAGTGCCATTAATTTAGACAGGGACTTATTAAGCTATTCTGCCTCTAATCTGCCTGATGGAGCAACCCTTAACTCTGAAACCCAAACCTTTACATGGACACCAACTTATATACAGGCAGGAGAGTACAAGGTAACCTTCAGTGTAAGAGATGACTATGGCAAAGAAGATTCTGAGAGCGTAATCGTACAAGTGGATAATGTCCCGGATGATATTGTTGAATTAGCTGTTTTTCCTGATAGCATTAATTGTTCCGGCGATATCTGTAATGTAACTGTGCATAATTTAGGAGATGTATCTTTAGAAAATGTTAGAGTTGCTATCTATGCCGGTGACCCGCAAGGCAAGCCTGATAGTGAGAAGAAGACAGGTGAGTTAACTATTTCACAAATTACCGCAGGCGCTTCTACAGAGGTAAGTTTTGATTTGAGTTCTTTAGTTTCGGGTAGCTACAACTTTTTTGTGTGGATAGACCCTTACGGAGAAATAGAAGAGTTTAATGAAGAGAACAATATTGTTTCTAAAATTTTCTCTTTTGACTGGCCGATGGTTAACCACGACTTACAGCATACAGGATATTCTCCTTGTGAGGTGCCGAATGAATTAGCCTTAGCTTGGAGCTATGAGGCAAATGGTTGTGTTAGGTCCTCTCCGGCTGTAGTCAACGGCAAGGTATTTTTCGGGTCTGATGATAATAAACTCTACGCCGTAGATGAAGTCACAGGAGATCTTATTTGGAGTTATGAGACGGGTGGTGATGTACGTTCTTCACCTGCAGTCTCCGGCGGTAAGGTGTTTTTTGGGTCGGATGATAAAAAAATTTATGCCTTAGATGCGGAGACCGGAAATTTTATCTGGAGCTATGAGACAGGGGGGTGTGTGCGTTCTTCTCCGTCAATAGCGTATGGCAAGGTATTTTTCGGTTCTGCTGGTGGCGGTTATTATGATGGGAAACTTTATGCCTTAGACGCGGAGACAGGGGAATTTATCTGGAGTTATAAAATAGATTACGTTTTATTGTGGTCATCTCCGACTATAGCTGATGGCAAGGTATTTTTCGGCACGGATGAGAATAGGCCTTATTACGTAAATGAAGAGACATGTAATAGACTTTATGCTTTAGACGCGGAGACAGGGGAGTTTCTCTGGAGTTATCAGGCAAGTACAGCTATTTTCTCTTCTCCGGTAGCCTACGGCAAAGTCTTTTTCAGTGATCGTTCTCCTATCGGTGCTTATAGGCTTTATGCCTTAGACGCAGAGACAGGGGATATTGTCTGGAGTTATCAGACAAATACAGGTGGAGCTGTTAGTTCTCCGGCCATAGCCAACGGCAAGGTTTTTGTGGGTTCTGACGATAATAAACTCTATGCTTTAGACGTGGAGACCGGCGAACTTATCCGGAGTTATAACGTTGTAGGAGCTGTTAAAACTTCTCCGTCCATAGCCGACGGTCGGGCCTTTTTCGGCTCCGGTACTAACCTTTATGCCGTAGATGAAAATACAGGGGACATTGTCTGGAGTTATAATACAGGTGGAACTGTTAGTTCTCCGGCTATAGCCAACGGCAAAGTTTTTGTCGGTTCTTGGGACGGCAAACTTTATTCCTTTGGGCAATCTTTCATTTTTTCTATTCAAATCACACATCACCATAGCTGGGCAGAGATAGACTGGCAGACAAAAGAACCAACAACTACTCAAATAGAATATGGTATAACTACAGACTATGGCACGATGCTTGAAGGTCATAACTTAGAGACTCAGCATCATATAGAACTTCATGGACTTGGGCCGGATACAAAATATTATTTTAAGATACACTCTTTTACCGAAGACGGCACCGAATATACCTACACAAAGGAGTTTACTACCAACAATCAGCCTCCGTTCATAGAATCCATAGAAGATAAAAAGGCGAATGAAAAAGAATTGTTGGAATTTACCGTAATTGCCACAGATCCCAATGAAGATGTTTTAACTTATTCGGCGGCTAATCTGCCTGAGGGAGCGGTTTTTGACCCTGAAACCCAAACCTTTAGTTGGAAGCCGACATATATACAGGCAGGGGAATATAAGGTAATTTTTAAGGTAAGAGATAACTACGCCGCGGAAGATTATGAAGGCATGACCATAGAAGTAGATAATGTGCCGGCTGATATTGTTGAAGCAGTTTCATTTCCCGAATATATTAACATTTTTGACAATATCTGTGAAGTAGGCGTGCATAATGTGGGAGATGTAGCTTTAGAAGATATAAGAGTTTTTCTCTATGCCGGCGATCCGTTGGGTAATCCCAATAGTGAAGAAAAAATAGGAGAGGCTGTCATTTCAGAAATTTCCCCGGGTAATTTTGGAAAGATAAATTTTAGTTTGGACGTAAATCCCGAAGATATAGATGAGTTTTTTGTGTGGGTAGACCCTTGCGGAGAAATAGAAGAATTGAATGAAGAAAACAATATTCTTTCTAAAAGGTTCTTCTTTGACTGGCCGATGTTTAACCACGACTTACAACATACAGGGTATTCTCCTTCTGAGATGCCGGATAAATTAGCCTTGCTATGGAGTTATGAAATGGGAAATAGTGTATCCCCCCCCTGTCATAGCCGGTAATAAGGTTTTTGTCAGTTCTACTAAGGATAAAAAATTTTATGCTTTAGATGAAGAGACTGGAGAGCTTATCTGGAGTTATGATCTGGGCGGACATATGTCAACTTGTCCGGCAGTGGCATACGGCAAGGTTTTTTTTGGTTCAAACGATCATAAACTGTATGCCTTAGATATGGAGACCGGAAAACTTATCTGGACATATCAGGCTGGAGATGGTATTTATTCTTCTCCTGCTGTAGCATATGGGAAGGTGTTTTTTAGTTCTGATGATCACATTTTCTGTGTTTTAGATGAAGAGACCGGAGAGCTTATCTGGAGTTATAAGACAGAAGGGTCTGAGCCGAGCCAATATGAAGGAGGAGAAGTTCTAATTTCTTCTCCGGCAGTATCCGGCGGCAAGGTCTTTTTTGGTTCTAATGATCAAGACAGCAGACTATATGTTTTAGATATGGAGACCGGAGAACTTATCTGGAGCTATGAGACGGGGGGAGGCGGTGTAAATTCTTCCCCGTGTGTAGCTGATGGCCAGGTATTTTTCATTTCAGGTAATGTAAATTACACGCATTCTGATAATAACTTATACTCCTTAGACGCAGAGACCGGAGATTTTATCTGGAGTTATGATTCGGAAAGGTTTTTTTTATCTTCCCCAACTGTATCCGGCGGTAAAGTTTTTGTCAATTCTTATGGTAATGAAGTTTACGCCTTAAATGCACAGACCGGAGATTTTATCTGGAGTTCTCAAGGTGAGTCGTCTCCGGTCATAGCCGGCGGTAAAGTTTTTATCGCGAAATCAATCGGTATTAATAACTTATTTTTTTTAGATGAAGAGAGCGGAGAATTTATCTGGGGTTGTCAAATAGGTAATGGTGTTTACGCTCCTGCCTCTCTGGCCATAGCCGACGGCAAGGTGTTTTTCGGTTCTCCAGACGGCAAAGTTTGTGCTTTTGGTTCTTTTATCTTCTCTGTTCAAGCCACTCCTCATTCCACCTGGGCGGAGATAGACTGGCAGACAAGGCAGGCAAGCACATCACAAATAGAATATGGTACAACCGCGAATTATGGTACAATAATCGAAGATTACAATTTAGACAGCCTGCACCACATAGAGCTTTATGGTCTTGCGCCGGACACAAAGTATTATTTTAAAATACACTCTTTTACCGCGGAGAATGAAGAATATATTTATGCCGGAGATTTTACTACCGCGGGCATACCGGAAATAAGATTAAATACAGTTAATGCTTCGTGGCAAGATGAGATAAATCGTATGCTAAAGTTAGATATATCCTTTAAAAACATAGGTACCGGTTTAGCCAAAGAAACAGAGGTAAGAATGATAAAGATGGGTAGCGGCATAACTTTCAGCGAGCCTGTAACTTTTCCTATAGACTTGGCAGATATAGAAGTAGATAATACGGGGGAGATAGAATTGTATTTGAATATTCCGGCGGATGTAAATGTATTTATAATGAGAGGCAGATTGAGATTTAAAGACACGATAGGAGACATATATACATCTCCTGTAGGAAGAAAGATAAGAGTGCCTTAAGAAAAGGAGCGGTTAAAAATTCCGAAGGCAAAAGAGAAGAGATTTTGAGGAGGCGGATAAGTGCAAAAAACAATTGGTTTATTAATAAAAGATAATTTTGCAGTCAATTACGATTTAAATTTAATAAAAAAGGCAAATGGAAAGACTATGGAAAAAATAACAATTATAACGATAGGATTAATTATGTTTCTTTTTGCTTCAAAAGCAGATGCTTATGACTGGAGTTTCGAGTTAATTCCTCAGGATGGAAAATTAGCAGGCGCGTCCGGAGAGGAATTGATTTGGGGATATGTAATAAAAAATAACGAAGCTGATTATTGGCTGGATATAATGGATTTCTTTGCCGGTTCCTGGCAGTACGGAGAGTCGTATAGTTTGCTTGACTTGCCTACCTTGTCTCCTCAAAGCGAGGCTTCGGGAGATTTGCTAAAGTTTGTCTGGGATGTAAACGCGCCCCTTGGTTTTGTAAATAGCGGAGAGTTTATTATCTCAGGAGATTGGTGTGATGCGGACCCCTATGATATAGAAAACCCGGGTAGTTGCTTTGCCTCTGAGGAACTTTCTCAGGGATATACGGCTACTTGTATTCCGGAGCCTTCAACGGTTATCTTGTTATCTTCGGGGATGTTGGCTATGTTGGGGATGGCATGGAGAAAGGGCTGAAGCGTAATCCGGTAAAGCTTTTTGAGAAATGCTCGCGTGTTGGAAGGCCTTTAGGTGAAGAAGGGTTCGTAGAAAAGCTGGAAGAGATGACGGGGAGGATTTTGAGACCCCAAAAACCGGGAAGAAAGAAGGGGAAATAAGTGATGTGTCCCCGAATTTGTGTATGTCCCCGAATTTGTGTAAAGACTTATGCGTTTTGCATAAGCCATTTTAAGGGTTTAATAAGGAGGAGGTTTTTGTGTATTTAGGTTTTTTAGTGTTGGGATTATTGGCAGGTATTTTAAGCGGTTTTTTAGGAATAGGCGGCGGGACCGTCGTTATTCCGGCGTTGATTTATATTTTTGGTTTGAGCCAGCACCAGTCTCAGGGAACTACTCTGGCAATGATGATTCCTCCTATAGGGCTTCTGGCGGCCTGGCAATATTACAAAGCGGGATATGTTAATATTCCAACAGCGGCTTGGATAGCGCTTGGGTTTTTTGTCGGCGGATGGATTGGAGCTATTTTGGTACAGCCTGTTCCCGACGCGGTTTTGAAAAAGATTTTCGGTTTTTTTATGCTTTTTATAGCCCTCAAAATGATTGTAGGTAAATAACTGTTGTATTTTCTAAAATGGATTTTCCAGATTTCCCAGATTTATAGGCAGAGTTATTTTAAAAGCAGTGCCTTCATTTAAACGGCTTTGTGCTTCAATGTTACCCTTGTGAGATTTAATGATATTGTAAGTGAGATATAAACCCAGTCCCGTTCCGCTTCCCACGTCTTTTGTGGTATAAAAGGCTTCAAAGATTCTATGGATGTTCTCTTCGGCAATACCTATGCCGGTGTCTGATATGACAACGGAAATAAAATCTTCGTTTGTTTTCCGGCCGGTTTTTATGGTGATGATTCCGCCTGTTTTTTCTTTTTTTCGGTTAATAGCCCATCGGCTGTTGATAAGCAGGTTAAAGAAAACCTGCTGAATAAGCTGGGCGTCGCCTTTGATAAGTGGCAGATCTTCCTGAAATTCTTTTTCCACGGTAATGCTATCTATTTTAAGATTGTGTTCCATTAAGATAAGTATTTTTTTAAATAATTCATTTATAGCAATAGATTCAAGTTTATCGGTGGAAAGATGAGAAAAATCAAGCAGAGCTTTTGTTATTTTTTTGGATGTCGCGACGGCGTCTTCTATATTTTTTAAGGTTTCTTTTAGTTCTTCGATGTTGAGTTGTTCCGGTTTTTTAAGGAGTATTTTAGCTATTAGCGTATTGTTGGATATTATTCCCAGAGGATTATTGATTTCATGCGATACTCCTGTGGCAAGCTGTCCTACCGCGGCCATTTTTCCGGTTTGAATAAGTTGAGCCTCGGTTTTTTTTAATTGGGTAGTTCTTTTGTCTACCAGATCTTCCAAATTATGGCTGTATTGTTCGACGGCTTCTTTCGCTTTTTGTAATTCATCCATCATTTTCATTCTTTCGGTTACGTTGCGGGAGATGTGAATGTAAAGGTCGTCTTGTATGTTTTCGTTTAACCTCAGAGGATAAACCGAAATTTCGAAATATTCAGGGTTGCCGTCTTTATCCTGATGGGTGTGCACGACGTTGACAGCTTTTTTATGTTTCATCATTTCCTGAATGGGACAGCGGTGAAGAGGGGCTTTGCAGGGTTCATCGAGATGATGACTGATTTTATAACAGTAATTACCTATTATTTGTTCTTCGGAAAAACCGGTTGTTTCAAGAGCCTGTTTATTCGCCCATAAAATTTTAAAAGTATTGTCTATAAGCATGATTTCTTCTTCAACGCCATCAGTAATAGCGGTCAGCAATTTTTGTTTCTCTTCCACCTGCCTGTAGGATTCTTCCAGTCCCCCTGCCATGAGGTTGATTTCTTCGGCTATTATGCCTATTTCGTCGCGGCGTTGTATTTTTACTCTGGTGCTGAGTTTTCCTGCCCTGATTTTTTCCATGGCGTCTATTATCTTGCCGAGAGGGCGGAAGGAATGTTTTATGATGAATAAAAGAACTATTCCTAAAATAACTGTATCAAGAAGGGCGATTAATAAAGGAGAAATAGATTTTATTTTAACTAATCTATCGATGAAGAGCATTATGAAAAATTCTGTGACGACGATAGATATTAGTACACGTGTGGCTAAGGGCAGTTTTATTTTTTTCATAGACCTTTAAATTTAAGAATCGGTTTTATCGTTTTTTTTATATTCGATGAATTTGTTGATTTCCCTCAGCAGTTTTTCGTAATCATAAGGTTTTGTAAAATAGCCGACCACGCCGGTTTTATAAGCCTTTTTGATATCGTTGTACCCTCCGAGAGCGGAGGTGATTATTATGGGGATGCCGCGTGTTTCCGGATTTTCGTACAACATCTGAGCTATTTCCATGCCCCCGAGGTTGGGCATAAGTAAATCCAGTAAAATAAGGTTGGGGGCGAACGATTGAATTTTTCCTACGGCTTCTTTTGATTCCAATGAGCCGTCTACCGCGAAACCGGACATAAGCAGTAATTTTTTTAAGCTTTCCAAAGCGGCTTTGTCATCTTCTACGATAAAAATCTTTTTTTTATCCATACTATAGAACCTCCGTTTTTAAAAAATAGTTAAAGGAACGAAACTTGTTTTGAGCAATTCAACAAAGGTTACTGTGAATTTTGTTGAAGCACTTTTTGTCCCCGCATATTTTTGTGTGTGAACTGCAAACTTTTTTTAAAGGCAATTGCTTTATATAATACATGTATATGATTATTTTACGCAACGAAAAGCAAATAAGCAAGTTTTTATTATTTAGACCGATAAATTTGACCTTAAAGTTAAAATCTGTTATTATAAAGGCGATTTGTTAATAAAAAAAGCGGCTTTGGGCCGTTTTAACGCGGGAGAAAAAATGATAGAAAGATATTCCACGGCCGAAATGAAAAAAATCTGGTCTGCCGACAACAAGTTCGAAAAAATGACGCGGGTCGAAATTCTCGCTTGTGAAGCCCAGAGTAAGCTCGGGCTTGTTCCCAAAAAAGACCTTGAAAATATCAAGAAAAAAGCAAAGTTCAATATAAAACGCGTAGAAGCTATAGAAAAAAAGACCAAGCATGATGTGGTTGCTTTTGTGACTAATTTGGCTGAAAACATCGGTCCTTCCGGCAAATATATCCATTTAGGATTAACTTCTTCCGATGTCATAGATACTGCCAGCGCGGTTATTATGAAAGAAGGATGCGATTGTTTAATTTCGGATTTAGACAAACTGATAAAGGTTTTGGCGGAAAAGGCGCGCAAGCACAAAAACACGATTTGTATCGGCAGAAGCCATGGTATTCACGCAGAACCGGTAACTTTCGGGCTGAAGCTGGCACTTTTTTACGAAGAAGCAAAACGCAATCTTGACCGGCTGAAACAGGCCCGCGAAGACATTGCTTACGCAAAAATATCGGGTTCGGTGGGGACTTACGCCAATGTGGACCCGTCGGTCGAAAAATACGTTGCTTTGAAATTGGGATTAAAAGCCGCGCCTGTTTCCAATCAAATAATCCAGCGGGACCGGCACGCTTATCTTTTGACTACGTTGGCGGTTTTGGCGGGTAGTCTTGAAAAAATAGCCGTTGAGATACGAGGTCTCCAGAGAACTGAAATCGCGGAAGTAGAGGAATTTTTTTCAAAAGGACAAACCGGCTCTTCCAGCATGCCGCACAAACGCAATCCGGTTAGGAGCGAACGCGTTTGCGGACTGGCGAGATTGATACGTTCTTACGCGATGTGCGCTTTAGAAAACATCGCGCTCTGGCATGAAAGAGACATCAGCCATTCTTCGAACGAAAGAATCATAATCGGTGATTCGATGACATTGATTGATTTTATGCTCAATGAAGCGGCTGATTTGATAGAGACGCTGGTAGTTTATCCCGAAAAAATGAAGGCCAATCTTGAAATGTCGCTGGGAATGGTGTTTTCGCAAAAACTGCTGTCCAAGATGATAGGAAAAGGATTATCGAGACAGGAGGCCTATTATATGGTGCAGAGAAACGCGCTTTTGGCCGATAAAGAAAAAGCGGATTTCAAAATAAAAATTCTGTCCGATAAAGACATACGGAAAATTCTGCCGGAAAAAGAAATCGAAGAAAGTTTTAATTTACAAAATCATCTGAAAAACGTCGATTATATTTTTAAAAATGCGGGGTTGTAAAGCATGAAGAAAATAGAAATGATTTACGAAGGCAAGGCGAAAAAACTCTGGACTACCGACGAAAAAGATGTTTTAATGCAGGAATTTAAAGACGATGCCACGGCTTTTAACGCGCAGAAAAAAGGAACCATCGAAAATAAAGGCGCCATAAACAATAAAATTTCGAGCGTCATATTCGAGTATCTGGAAAAAAATCATATCCCCACGCACTTCATTAAACAGATAAGTGATAGGGAAATGGCTGTGAAAGTGCTTGAGATTATACCGGTAGAGGTAACTATACGCAATATCGTTGCCGGAGGGATGTCCAAATTGCTCGGCCTTGAAGAAGGGATAGTGTTGGATGAACCGGTGCTGGAGTATCATTATAAAAACGACGCTTTGGGAGATCCTTTGATAAACGAGTATCACATCAAGGCATTAAAAGTGGCGGCGTTTAAGGACTTGGAAGAAATTAAAAAATTGTCGTTTAAGATAAATGTTTTATTGAAGGAATTTTTTTCCGAGAGAAAAATAGATTTAGTGGATTTTAAACTTGAGTTTGGCAGATATAAGGGAAAGATACTTTTGGGTGATGAAATTTCGCCGGACACCTGCCGTTTATGGGAAAAAGAAACGCAGAAAAAACTCGATAAAGACCGTTTCCGCAGAGATTTAGGAGATGTGGAAGCCGCTTATCAGGAAATTTTAAAGAGAGTAACGTCATAAATAAATTTATTTGTACGGGCGGATAAGCGAATCTGCCTTGGGCATGATGCTTGTCCGTAAATTATAAAAATATAAAAAAAATATGAAAATAAAAAATCTTACTTATAAAAAAGCCGGTGTTGATATAGTAGAAGCTGAAAAACTGGTCGGCAAAATAAAAAAGATAACCGGGGCGGCTAAAGTTTCGGTGAAATCCGATATAGGGAAATTTGCCGGCGCGTTTGATTTTTTTAAACTAAAAATCAAAAAGCCGGTTTTGGTTTCTTCGACCGACGGCGTGGGAACGAAATTAAAAATCGCTTTTTTAGCCGGCAAGCATGATACCGTAGGCATAGACATGGTGGCCATGAACGTGAACGATATTCTTACCGTTGGCGCAAAACCGCTTTTTTTTCTCGATTACATTGCCACCGGCAAGATAGAATCGGCGGTTTTAAGTGATGTTATAAAAGGAATCGTTAAAGGCTGTGAATTGGCGGATTGCGCTTTAATTGGCGGAGAAACCGCGGAAATGCCGGGATTTTATAAAATAGGAGAATATGATTTAGCAGGTTTTTGCGTTGGCGCGGCTGAAAAAGATAAGATGTTATCTGCCGATGATACTGAGGCAGGGGATGTTTTGATAGGCATTGCTTCAAGCGGTCTGCATTCGAACGGTTTTTCTTTAGTGAGAAAAGTTTTTACGACCGCGGAGCAAAAAAAAATGGCCTCAGAGTTACTTGTGCCGACAAGAATTTATGTTAAACCGGTTCTCGGGCTTTTAGAAAAATTCAATCGCAGGTCAAAAGTTATAAAAGCGGCGGCTCACGTTACCGGCGGCGCCTTTTATCAAAAAGTATTAAAGATAGTTTCCGAAGGCAAGGCCGTCAATATTTACAAAAATACATGGGTTGTGCCTGAAATTTTTAGGCTTATACAGAGTAAGGCAAACATCGCGGAAAAAGAAATGTTCACCACTTTTAACATGGGTATAGGTTTTGTTCTGGCGGTGAAAAGAACTAAGGCAAATGAAATAATTAAGCATTTGGCCAGACTTAAATTGAAGTCATGGGTTATCGGCGAAGTGGTGAAGGGTGTAGGAACCCGGCGTACCGTGACTATTTTGTAGGGGCGTTGCTTGTCCGCGCCCGTTTTGTAATTTTTATAGTTCGTAGTACGTTTCGCTGGGAGTTCGGAGATAAATAATGCTTCTTCTGCGAACTCTGAACTCATAACTCCGAACTAAATTAAGGATTAAATCAATAAATGAAAATTTTAATCATCGGTTCCGGCGGGCGTGAACACGCGCTTGCGTGGAAAATAGCTTCAAGTGAAAAAGCGAAAAAAATATTTATCCTGTCCGGAAACGGCGGTACGGGAGCGGTTGGTGAAAATCTTTCTCTTGGGGATGATTCCGTGGATAAAATAGCGGATTTTGTTTCCAAAGAAAATATAGATTTGACGGTTGTCGGGCCTGAGGCGCCGCTCGTAGCCGGTATAACCGATGAGATGCAGAGGAGAAATTTAAAAATATTCGGCCCTTCCCAAAAAGCGGCAATGCTTGAAGGCAGTAAGGTTTTCGCGAAAGAAGTAATGGCTGAATACGGCATTCCGACGGCGGATTTCGAAATTTTCGATAACGCCGATAAGGCCATTCATTTTATAGAAAAGAAAAATTTTCAGGTTGTCATAAAAGCCGACGGCCTGGCGGCGGGTAAAGGTGTTGTTGTCTGTGATACGAAAAAAGAGGCTATAGAAGCAATAGAAGAAATAATGCTTAAGAAAAAATTCGGGTCTGCCGGTTCGCGCGTAGTAATAGAAGAAAAACTTTCAGGTCAGGAAGCTTCCATTCTTGCTTTATGCGACGGCGAAAACGTTACGGTGCTGGCTCCGAGCCAGGACCATAAACAAATTTATGACGGTGATAAAGGGCCTAATACCGGAGGCATGGGAGCTTATTCTCCGACACCGGTCGTAAATAAGGAAGTTTTTGATTACACGGTAAATAATATTATAAAAAAAACAGTTTCAGGTATGCGCAAAAAAGGCATTCCTTATAAAGGAATTCTTTATGCCGGAATTATGATAACCTCCCAAGGGCCTAAAACCCTTGAATTCAACGTGCGTTTCGGTGACCCCGAGACACAGGCCATTTTGCCGAGAATGAAGTCGGATTTAGTTGATTTGATTTTGGCTTCAAGTGACGGGAATCTTGGCGGTAAAGAAATAGAATGGGAAAATAAAAGTTGTGTTTGCGTGGTGATGGCGGCGAAAGGGTACCCTGGGAGTTATGAAAAAGGAAGAGAAATTACAGGCATAAAAGAAGCCGAAAAATTAAAGGACGTTTTTGTGTTTCACGCCGGCACGAAAAACGAAAAGGGTAAAATAATAACTTCCGGCGGCAGAGTGATGGGCGTATCCGCGCTTGGTGAAAACACCAAATCTGCCATAGCCCGCGCTTATGAAGGAGTTTCTAAAATAAAGTTCGACGGCATGTATTTTAGAAAAGATATAGGATTTAAGGCGATTTAGTAGGGGCCAACGGCTGTTGGCCCGTTAATAAAATAATCGTAGAACTATTTTAGCGTCGTGTAGGAGGGGTATTATGGTAAAAAAAAGCATACATTTTTTTATAAGTTTATTTTTGATGGGATACCCATTTCCCACCCCAGGGGTGGGAAATGGGTATATCACCAAAGATTAATTCGGACTCAAACAAGTATTCTGTTTGATAAGAAACGGAAAATACGTTACGGATTGCCTTCGGGGATTACCATGGAGGTTAAAAGAATATATAAACTAATGAATATTATTAGGAGATTAACACCGTATATTATTAAATAAAATGTAGTGCCTGGAAATTTTTAAACATTGTTTATTTGCAATAGGTTAGAATAACAAAGTGTCGAAGTCAGGACGTAATCTTAACCGTTATTGATGTACCGTCTGTGCACTTCGGAAGTGCACAGATTTGGTAAGGCGGCGAGTTTAGAGTTTTTAAGAATAAGCGGCTGTTTTTGACAGAACGCTTATTGCTGATAGGCGAGATTCGGAGGATAAAATGCCAGCTAAAAAAGTAGCTATAATAATGGGTAGTGATAGTGATATGCCGGTGATGAAAGCGGCTGTAGAAGTATTGGAAGAATTTAAAATTAAGCATGAAGTTAAAATTCTTTCCGCGCACAGAACTCCGCGCCAGACGGAAAAATTTGCCGAAGAAGCCCGCGAGAAGGGATTCGGTGTAATTATTGCCGGTGCCGGAGGGGCCGCGCATCTTGGAGGAGTGATAGCGGCATTTACCACTTTGCCGGTCTTAGGAGTTCCCATAGAAACTAAATCTTTATTGGGATTGGATTCTTTACTTTCTATTGTGCAAATGCCCCCAGGTATTCCGGTAGGTTGCGTTTCTATCGGAGGAGCGAAAAACGCGGCTCTTTTAGCGGTAGAAATACTGTCATTACAGGATGAAGAATTAGCGAAAAAATTATCCGGCTATCGAAAAGAAATGGCTAAAGCCGTATTAGCGAAAAATAAAAAAATAGTTCGAAAAAAATGAAGCTCCTCGGGCTTCCGCCAAGGGCGAGATCTTGCCTGTGGCGAAACTCGCTTTCAGCGGCTCGCCGCCAATCGGCGGAAAAGCCCGAAGTTTCTTTAAGCGGAATACTGACCACATTCGACTTGGTTCGACTATGTTTAGTCCGAGCGAAGCCGAAGGACTCACCACGAACCGCTCAGTGTTTAGTCCTGAGTGTAATCAAAGGGCTGAGCGGCTATTATTCATTCGCATCCTGAAGGGTGCGGTTTTCTGGCCGCGAATGTATAAATCTGTGCGTCCTGCTTTCCGGTTGGCAGGTACGTTAAACGCTATGCGCTACCAAAGAAAGGTTTTATTATGATTTGGACCAAGGAAAAACTCAAAGAAAAAATTAAAAAACAAACCGAGAATTGTTTATTGGTTATCGCCTCCAATCGAGAACCGTATATTCATTCTTTTAAAGAAGGAAAAATAATCGTTAAACGTCCGACCGGAGGGGCGGTAACCGCGCTTGATCCGGTGATGAAAGCCTGCGAAGGCACATGGGTTGCTCATGGTTCCGGCACCGCGGATAGGCAAACGGTTGATGAAAAGAATCGTATCAAAGTTCCGCCACAAGACCCTTCTTATACGTTGCGACGGGTTTGGCTGACAAAAGAAGAAGAAGAAGGGTATTATTACGGTTATTCCAATCAGGCTCTTTGGCCTCTTTGCCATATTGTTTATCAAAGGCCGATATTCGATGCCGGACAATGGGAAAGTTACAAAAAAGTAAACCGCGTTTTCGCCGATGCGATTTTGGAAGAAATCGGGAATCAAAAAGCCGTTCTCTGGCTTCAGGATTATCATTTGGCGTTGGCGGCTAAATATGTTAAAGAAAAAAGGCCGGATGTTTTTTGCGCCCAGTTCTGGCATATACCATGGCCTAATCCGGAGGCTTTCAGGATTTGTCCGCAGAGAAAAGAAATTCTGGAAGGGTTACTTGCTAATGATCTTTTAGGTTTTCATATTCGTTATCATTGCGAAAATTTTATCGCGACAGTCGAGCGGGAAATAGAAGCCAAGACAGATAAAGAAAAAACTGCCATTGTAACCAAAGGACATGAAACGGTTATACGGGCGTTCCCTATCAGTGTTGATTTTGAGGATATCGGCCGGAAAGCGGACAGTGAAAAGATTCAACAGGATATGGCGCGTCTTAAAAGCTCGATTATACCGGAATCAAAACTTCTTTTTCTCGGGTTGGACCGTTTGGATTATACTAAAGGCATTCCAGAAAGATTTTTGGCTATAGACAGATTCCTGGAAAAATACCCTCAATATAAGGAAAAATTCGTTTTATTTCAGGTCGGCGCGTTAAGCAGGATTCATATTCCCAGTTATAAAAATCTTAACGAGAAGCTAAATGCCATAGTGGAAGAGATAAACTGGAAACACTCTACTCCTCAATGGTCTCCTATAATGTTGATGAGAGAACATATTACTTATGATGAAATTCTGGCCTGTTATAAACTGGCTGATGTTTGTATTGTAAGCGCTCTCCACGACGGTATGAATTTGGTTGCCAAGGAGTATATTTCCGCTAAAACCGATAACAGCGGGGTTTTACTGCTTAGCAATTTTACCGGTTCGGCCAGAGAGTTGACGGACGCGGTTTATATCAATCCTTATGATATCGAAAATTTTGCCGATACATTAAAAGAGGCTATTGAAATGCCGGAAGAAGAAAAAATAAAGCGCATGATGAATTTAAGAAAAATAGTGCGCGAAAACAATATTTATAAATGGGCGAGTAAGGTTTTTGAGGAAATAGAAAGTTCAGGAGTTAGTGGGTTTGGAACATAATCTTTGTCCGGTAGATTATAATTCGATTGGAAATTGGTTATGTTATAAAATGGTGAGCAATGAAATATTTATTCGATAATATAAAGGAAATAGAAGCCAAGATAAAGAAGGCTAAAATGGTATTGCTTGCCTGTGATTTCGATGGTACTCTTGCCGGCATAGAAGCACTGCCTTCGATGGTTCGTTTTTCCCAAGAGGCAAAAAAGATATTTTCTTTATTGACCCGAAATGAAAAGATAACGGCCGGAATCATAAGCGGACGTCCCATTGCCGAGCTAAAAAAAATAACACAGTTTAATAATAAGAAGGTTTTTTACGCGGGCAATCATGGTTTTGAAATACAATTATCTGGCGAGGGAAAATTTATTTATCCTCCCGCGAAAGAAAGCGTGGTTTTGCTGAAAAAAACCGCTTTGCGGTTAAAACAGGCGCTCAAGGGGTATGAAGGAATATTAGTAGAAGAAAAGGGATATAGCTTAAGTATTCATTACCGCAACTGCCATAAAAAAGACGCGGTCGCTTTTAAAAAAGATGTTAATAGAATTTGCCTCCCTTTTGTTAAAGAGGGGCAGATAAAACTGAGCGGCGGTAAAAAGGTCATAGAAGTAAGGCCGCCTTTCGACTGGAACAAAGGTACGGCGCTTGAGTGGATAGAAAAAAGGCTGAAAAAGGCCGGAAACAAATTCTTGACAATTTATATCGGGGATGATAAAACAGATGAAGACGCCTTTGCCAAAATAAAAAACGGCTTCGGTATTTACGTGGGAAGAAAAAAGAAGCGTTCTGCGGCCGGTTTTTATTTGCCGAATCCCAAACAAGTCCTCAAATTTTTATCTTTCTTAAATAAACTCTTCGACACAGCCACGGTTTAATCCTTCGACTATGCTCAGGATGAGCAAGGTCGAACCAAAGCCGTAGTTTTGCGCCGTCGAAGTATAAAACGAAAAATGGCGGAATTGAAAAAAACGACCGAATCATTTAGATTTTATACGAAAGTACACCTCCAACAGCTAACCGGCTTTAAAGCCGGTGATTTAAGAGAACTGGTTCATTACTTAGGTATAGTACCGGGAGGCGTAATCTACCATCATACCCACCGTTATTTACAGCAGCATCAATATTTGTCTCCGGGATTGCCCAATGATTTTGCCTATTGGACGGGAAAAGTTTTGGGTGAAAAGGCGTTGGCAGAGCAATTATCTTCTATTGATATTATGCAATTCGATACTATAAGGAGTTTAAGAGAAAAAATAATTGCCATTATTAAAGCGCATTTAAAAAAACACTGGCGCACGAGAGAAGTTCTCCCCGGGCAGGAATTTTATTTTATAAAAGATATCAGTTTTGTTTTGCCTACCCCGTATGAAGTATGGACCCTGGAAGAATTTGTAAAGGTCTTGCGGGAAATAAGCATACAGTCTCTTTATTTTCATATTTTTGAAGCGCGCATACGTTTAGAGAAAAAAAAGAATGATTTTTCGAGCTGGATGGAAAGAAGTCTCTGCGAAAACGTGTTGGCTGAAAAGATAACCAAACTTGACCCATATACGCATACTATGGAAGGATTGAGAGAATCTTTAATATTGTTGGTTAAAAAAAGAGTGGATGAGATAAAAAATGCCTGAAGATATTCATTTATACGAACCGATAGTCGGCGCTTCATTTATAGAAGAACTCGAATTATTAGCCGGATACCTTAAGGGTAAAAAAATTAAGAACATAAATTCTACCGCCCAAGGCGGAGGGGTAGCTGAAATTCTCAACCGTATGGTGCCGTTGCTGCAAAGCCTTGATGTGGATGTTTCATGGTCGGTAATACAGGGTTCGGAAGATTTTTTTCAGGTTACAAAAAAAATTCACAACGCGCTGCATGGACAGCCTGTTAAATTAAGCCGTAAAGAAATAGACCTTTTCCTGGAATATAATGAAAAAGGCGCTCAGGAGTTGTCTTTAGACGCGGATATAACTTTTGTTCACGATCCCCAGCCTATCGCGCTGATAGGAAAAAAAACGCGCGCGGATGGTAAGTGGATATGGAGATGCCATGTTGATGTTTCAGCACCTGATAAAAAGGTTTGGAAATTCCTTAAGAAATTCATAGAAAAATATGATTCGGCTGTGTTTTCGGCACCTGCTTTTGCTCAGCATCTCAATACCGAACAAATTTTGATAAGTCCCTCGATAGATCCTTTGAGCGATAAAAATAAAGAGCTTCCCGAAGAAACAATTTTATCGGTTTTGAAAAAATACGGTTTGCCGTATACCAAGCCTTTGATTACTCAAGTGTCCCGCTTCGACCGGTTGAAGGATCCTGTAGGTGTTATTGAAGTATTTAAATTAGTGCGTAAATATGTGGATTGTCATTTGGTTTTGGCCGGTTCTCACGCCGCGGATGATCCTGAATCGGCGGAAGTTCTGGCTGAAGTGCGGGAAAAATCAAAGGGAGACAGTCAGATACATATTTTGTTGGTTGATCCTGAAACAAACGATATCGACGTGAACGCCATACAGCGCGGCTCAACGGTGATTTTGCAGAAATCCATCAGAGAAGGATTCGCATTGACCGTTACCGAAGCGTTGTGGAAGGCAAAGCCGGTGGTTGCCTCAGCGGTCGGCGGTATTCCTCTTCAGATAAAACATAAATATCACGGTATGTTGTCTTACACCATAGAAGGCACGGCTTTTTTTGTAAGAGAACTTTTGAATAATCCGGAATACGCGGCGCATCTGGGCAAAAACGGCAAAGAGCACATAAAGAATAATTTTTTGCTTACCCGGCATATAAAGGATTATCTGCTTTTATTTCTTTCTCTTTACCGCAAGGAAGACGTAGTATTATTATGATGCTGAATGAAGCTAAAATTTATAAACTGAGTGATTTATCTTTAACTATGCTCGAGTTGGAAGAATTAAAAAATTTGCTTGAACAGGGACAGCTGATAGTTTTTCCTACAGAGACGGTTTACGGCGTGGCATGTTTTTACGACAGTGAAGAAGGGAAAAGAAAAATTTTCGAGATAAAAAAAAGGGAAGAGAAAAAAAAACTCCCTGTGATGGTTAACGATATTGCTGTAATCAAGGAATATTTTAAATGCGAAAGTTCTTTTCTTGTTGAAGAAGTTACGCGTAAATTTATGCCCGGTCCGGTCACAGTTATTTTAAAGTGCGCGGATGGACAAAATATAGGTTTTAGGATTCCCGACGACCGTTTTGTTTTAGATTTGATTTCTTTTTGCGGCAGGCCGCTGGCGGTTACCAGTGCTAATTTATCCGGAGAAGAAGCGGCGGTGGATTTTAAAGAGGCGTACGATATTTTCCATGATAAAGTTTCCGCTATAGTGGATGGAGGAAAACGCGGTTCAGGCCTATCCTCAACAGTGATTGATTTAACGGGGCAAAATATGCTGGTTCTTCGCGAAGGGGCTTATGATAAAGATCTTATAGAGACAGCTTTGGCGAACCCTAAAAAAATTTTATTTGTTTGTACCGGCAATACCTGCCGTTCGGTAATGGCGGAAGCTATCTTGGAAAAGATGATCGAAGACAAAAAAATAGAAGGTATGAAAGTTGCTTCGGCTGGAATTTCCGCTTTTGACGGCATGCCCCCAACGCGGGAAACAGCTTATGAGCTGGAACAAGCCGGTGTAAGAACTGAATTGGGCGTTTCGAAAAGTGTAAATGAATACATGCTTCAAGAAGCGGATTTGATATTAGTGATGGAGAGGCGGCATCTTGATTATATTATTTCTTCCGACAGCGAATTGAAACGAAAAACTTTTCTTTTCCTTGAATTTGCTTTCGGTATAAAAGATGGCAGTGTTCTAGACCCCATTGGCGGAGGCATGCATGAGTACCATAAGATTTTTTCTCTAATCGAAGAAGGCATTCAAAAAATAATTAAAAAGATTTTGTAATATTTTTTCTAATAACTAAATATTGTTTAAAGAGGAGATTATGATTATTGCCATTGGAGCCGATCACGGCGGATTTGAATTAAAAGAAAAAGTAAAAGAATATTTGAATAAAAAAGGACATAAGGTAAAAGATTACGGTACGCATTCTACCGAATCCTGTGATTATCCAAAAATAGGTTTTGAAGTAGCGAAGGCGGTCAGCGATAAAAAAGTGAGCCGTGGTATTTTAGTATGTAAAACAGGCATAGGGGAAGCTATTGTCGCGAATAAAGTTCCGGGCGCCAGAGCGGCTGTTTGTCCGAATATAACCTGTGCCCGTTTTAGCCGTCAGCACAATGATGTTAATGTTCTGGTATTCGGCTCTCTTTTTGTTAAAGAGGCCGAGGCAAAAAAAATTCTGGATGTTTGGCTTGAAACGAAATTCGAAGGCGGCCGGCATAAAAGAAGAGTTAACCAGATTAGGGAAATAGAGAGAAAAATCGCAGGGACAGGTTTGCCTGCCTGTCGGTAGGCAGGTAAACTATCTGTTAAAAAATTTTATAGGGGATGCGGATTGGTATCTCCTATACTTAATATTTTAAGGGAGGAAATGCTTTGAGTGAATTAAAAAAAATAGACCCGGAAATTTTTGAAGCTATACATAAGGAAACTTTACGCCAGCACCAAAGCCTGGAATTGATTGCTTCTGAAAATTTTATAGACGAAGCTGTCTTGCAGGCGTTGGGTTCGGTTTTAACGAATAAATACGCCGAAGGATATGCCGGAGCGCGCTGGTATCATGGATGTGAAAATATAGACTTTGTTGAGCGTAAAGCCATAGAAAGAGCCAAAGAACTTTTCGGAGCCGACCATATTAATGTTCAGCCTCATTCCGGTTCTCAGGCTAATATGGCGGTATTGTTTAGTGTTTTAAAAACAGGCGATACTTTGATGGCGCTTGACCTTGCCTGCGGGGGGCATTTGACTCACGGGCACAAGCTTAATTTCAGCGGTAAATTTTATAAGGTTGTTTCTTATGGAGTAAATCCTCAAACAGAATGCCTGGATTATGATGAAATTCTTTCGCTGGCCTTGGAACATAAACCGAAAGTAATTATAGCAGGCGCGTCCGCTTATCCGAGAGAAATAGATTTTAAAAAATTCAGAGAAATTTGTGATAGGGTGGGAGCGTATTTGCTGGTTGATATGGCGCATATAGCGGGGCTGGTAGCGGCCGGTATTCACCCGAGTCCGGTGCCGTACGCTGAATTTATCACTACGACTACGCACAAAACTCTTCGCGGGCCGCGCGGTGGTATGATTTTGTGCCGCAAGGAATTTGCCAAAAAAATAGATATGGAAGTTTTTCCCGGCATTCAGGGAGGCCCCTTAATGCACGTTATTGCCGCTAAAGCGGTTTGTTTTAAAGAAGCGCTTAGCGAAGAATTTAAAAGTTATCAAAGACAGGTAGTAAAAAACGCGGCGGTTTTGGCCGAAGAATTGTCGAAAAGAAATTACCGCATAGTTTCCGGCGGTACGGATACGCATCTTATGCTTGTTGATTTATCCGAACGCGAATTGACTGGAAAGGAAGCGGCGGATATTCTGGATGGTGTAGGAATTACGATAAATAAAAATTTGATACCTTTCGACAGAAAAAGCCCGATGGTTACCAGCGGAATTCGCCTGGGGACACCGGCAGTAACTACCAGAGGAATGAAAGAAGAACAAATGATAAAAATTGCCGAATTTATAGAAGCCTCTTTGGATCATCCATATAAGGATGAAGTAAAAGAACGGATTAAGAAGGAAGTTTCTGCTTTAGTAGAGGCGTTTCCCTTGTATGCCTCAAGGCTACAGTTGTTTGAAAAATGTTAAGTAAACCCCGATAGAGAACTTCGTTCTCTATCGGTACGCGTTGCCGGTAGCTTCCTGCATACCGACAGGCAGGCGGCAGGCAAGAAACAGGATGCAAATAATAATCAAATTCAAATAACCCAAAATAATAAAAAATCCTGTAGGGTTCAGGCATGCCCGAACCTTTAATAAATTGGTAATTGGTTGTTGAATATTGAAATTTGTTTGGTTATTGTTTCTTGTATCTTATAAAAAAGTCGACCACAGGGTTAAAAGATAATGTCAAAATCAAAGGTTAATAAAACACGTCCCGGTTGGGATGAATATTTTCTGGAAATTGCCGCCTTTGTTTCTCAACGATCCTCCTGTCTTCGCAGAAAAGTCGGAGCAGTGGTTGTTAAAAATAAAAGAATTCTGGCTACCGGGTACAACGGAGCGCCGACAAAATTGCCTCATTGCGGGGTTACCGGCTGTCTTCGCCGTAAATTCAGAATTCCTTCAGGCAGTCACCACGAACTTTGCCGCGGTTTGCACGCGGAAATGAACGCTATTTTGCAAGCGGCTTCACACGGTATAAATATAACCGACAGCACTTTATATGCTACAAATCAACCTTGTATTTTATGCGCTAAAATGATGATTAATGCCGGAATAAAAAAAATAGTTGCCGCCGAAAAATATCCCGACGACCATGCTCTGAATTTATTTAAGGAATCAGGGGTTATTTTTAGTTATAAGAAAAATAAAGAAAATTAGAGCGATTAGCCAATAGCCGGAGCAAAAAGGGGTAAAGTTAGCGGAAAAATAGCCCTTGACAATATTCAACATATAGGGTATATTTAGGATGCGTATTTGATAATCATACCATATAATGTATATTTAATAACGCTATATTTATATCTTATCTATTACGTAAACACCTTGTTTTTCAATATATTACACATATTAAGAAGAACGAAATTTTGCTTTGGGGGGAGCAGGAAACTCGGAATAGGCATTATAATTTATTTACGCCTAATATAAAATTCGGGTTAAATTTCGTTTTTGTTTTTTTTATCCGCCTTCACATAATGCCGCGTGTTTGCCCGTGAATGAACGTGGATATTATTGCGGCGGATATGTTCGCGGGTGGGGCATCTAAACTTGCCAACGCTTTGTGGCGGGTCAATTTGGGGCGCCACAGAACTAAAAAGAAAAAAGCGGGAGTTTTTATTATGAACTGTCCTTATTGCGGATGGCAGGAAGATAAAGTAGTCGATTCAAGATCGAGTCAGGAAGGCGATTCTATCCGCAGGAGGAGAGAATGCCTGAAATGCCAGCGCAGATTTACGACTTATGAACACATAGAGCATACACCTTTAATGGTAATTAAAAAAGACGGGCGGCGGGCGGTTTTTGATAAAAAAAAGATTTTGTCAGGGGTAATAAGGGCTTGTGAAAAAAGACCTGTCGGTATGGATAAAATTGAGGCTATGGCAGATGACATCGAAAGACATCTGCAAAAAAATTATGATAAAGAGGTAAGAAGTACGGAAATAGGCGGGTTGGTAATGGAAAAACTTCGCGGCTTAGATGAGGTAGCGTATGTAAGATTTGCTTCGGTGTACAGAGAGTTTAAAGATTTGAGTCAGTTTATGAAGGAACTGAAACAGCTTTTGAAATAACTTTTTAATAGTAGCGATAAAAAACGATAGTGTCAAAAGTTCTATGAAAAACACGCTTGAATAGAGATGGACGTTATGAAAAATCCGGATAGGGTGGTTATTGATTTTGTCATCCTGAACGAAGCGTAGCGAAGTGAAGGATCTCAATTTAATTGTGACGGATTAA
>JBDRBQ010000043.1:0-16052 GCA_043822625.1 Candidatus Omnitrophota bacterium
GATTCCCGATTAAACTTGTCCTCGAAAGTACCAATCGGGGAACATTCGGGAATGCGGGAATGACAGCAAGAGGTTAAATCCTCGGATTTTTAGCTTTAACTATCCACCATTCACTATTCACCATTCACTATCAACCATCAACCATACTATCCCTTCACTACCCCCAACGGCCTCATCCTGCAGACTTTTTTGGATATGCCTGCGTTGTGTACCACCGAAACGACTTCGTTGACATCTTTATACGCTTCAGGCGCTTCTTCGGCTAAGGTTTCTCTGCTGGAAGAACGGACAAAAATTCCTTTTTGTTCAAGCTCTCTGGCTATGGAGCGTCCGCGCAAATTTCGGATTGCCGCTGAACGCGATAATACCCGCCCGCTTCCGTGGCAGGTTGAATAAAAAGTTTCCGCCGCGCCTGCTGTTCCGGTTAAAAGATAGGAATTTCTTCCCATATCTCCGGGGATTATAACAGGTTGTCCGACTTCTTTATATTTTAAGGGGATATCAGGGTGTCCGGGGGGAAAGGCGCGGGTGGCTCCTTTGCGGTGTACGCATAAAGTTTTTTCTTTGCCGTCTATAATATGCTTTTCTATTTTGGCAATGTTGTGCGCTACATCATAAACAATATCCATGCCCAAATCTTTTGGTGAACGGTTAAAAAATTCCTGAAACACTCTGCGGGAAAGTTCCATTAACACCTGCCGGTTGCACCAGGCGTAATTAGCCGCGCACCGCATCGCTCCAAGATAGGCCTTTGCTTCAGGAGAATTTACCGGCGCGCAGGCCAACTGCCGGTCTGGAACATCTATGCCGAATTTGCTCAAAGTGTGTACCATCTGCTTGGCATAATCATCACATATCTGGTATCCAAATCCGCGCGAGCCTGTATGAATCATCAGTGTTATCTGCCCCTTACGCAATCCAAAGACCTCCATAGCCTTTTCGTCGAATACCTCATCTATGACTTGCACTTCGATAAAATGATTTCCAGATCCAAGCGTGCCAGACTGTTTTTTTCCGCGCTCATAGGCCCTGGCAGATACCGTGTCAGGGTTAGCGTCCGGTATGGCTCCGCATTCTTCACAATATTCTAAATCTTCTTTTTTGCCGTAACCGTGCTCGACCGCCCACGCCGCGCCTTTTACTAAAAGATTTCTTTCCTCCCGCGCGCTTACGCGCACTTCTCCCTGTGAACCAACGCCGGCGGGAATAGTGTTAAAAAGAGCGTTCACCAACTCGCGCGTTTTTCCTTTAAGGGCGTTTTCTTCTAAATTGGTGCGTACAAGCCGGACTCCACAATTTATGTCAAAACCTACTCCGCCGGGAGAAACTACTCCTCCCGCGTTTATATCAGTAGCGGCTACCCCGCCTATCGCGAAACCATAACCCCAGTGTATGTCGGGCATGGCAAAAGAATATTTTACGATGCCGGGCAAAAAAGCAACGTTGGCTACCTGCTCAAGGGCTTTGTCGCGGATAATGTCTTTTAATAGGGTTTCGTTCGCGTATATTATTCCATCTACCCGCATACCGGACTTATAGCTTTTGGGTACCCGCCAGCGGCAATCATCTATTTTCTCAAGCTTTCCCTGCCACAGTTCATTCATATTATCTCCGCAAACTGTGCAAACTGTGTATCGGCTTTATTTCTCGGTCTTATTTCGGGCCCTTAACAAAGCCAGTATAAGCGCGAGCACAAAAAGACCCGCTCCGCCACCAATTAAAAGCCTGGAAATTTGTTCGATAGTCAAATTAAAATTCATCTATTTATCCTCTTCCCCCTGTCGGGATAAAAATATAACAAATCCACGAAGGACAATATCCGTTTTGTCCCGCGTTACTTATCAAAGATCGAATATTATCTGTCCAATCCATAAAGAATTTTCCTGCCATACTTTTAATTGATGATAAGTAACCGCCTTTATCTCTGTTTTTAACTTTTGTTTTTCTATATTTATCCTTTCCCCATAACAAAGCGCTCGTAGATGTTTATCATCGAGAAATTCTATGGAAAACGCCTTAAAAATAACTTTTTTAACGTCGCATTGATAGAGTAGTTCTCTAAGCCAAGCCACAAACAATTCTTCGATATTATCCGCCTCGACTTCTATATCAATGGAATCTTGCATCTTTATGCTTTTTAAATCGGCTATTATACTAAACATCCCCGTAGCCGCGTTCACGAACATCTCTTCTTTTGTCGTGCCGTAGGCTTTCATACCGGCATCGCCGGTATGTTCAATCATTTCAAATATCCTGTGTTTCATCTCCCCCTAAACTTTCTTCTTCCGTTTCCACTTCCTCTTCCTTGGCGGCAAGAGTAGCAACAGACATTACCTTATCATTACTTTTTAGAGAAATCAATTTTACCCCTTGAGTGTTTCTACCGATGATTCTTACATCTTTTATGGGACAGCGCACTACCATGCCTGTATGGGTTATAACCATGATTTCATCTTCATCAGTAACTGTCTTTAATCCCGCCACTAAACCGTTTTTGTCCGTGGTTTTTACATTTATAATCCCGCTGCCGCCCCTGGATTGCAGGCGGTATTCGGAAAAATCACTGCGCTTGGCAAAGCCTTTTTCGGTAACACTAAGGAGGCTTGCCTTAGCTTTTACCATTTCCATACCGATAAGTTCATCTTTCTTGCCTAAAGAAATTCCTTTTACACCACTCGCGGTCCTGCCCATATCTCTTACCTGCTGTTCCTTAAATCTAATGGCCTTGCCGTGTTTCGTCGCCAGCACTATTTCTTGTTTGCCGTCGGTAAGAATACAGCTTACTAATTTATCGTCATCCCTTAAAGTAACCGCGGCTATCCCGCCCTTTCGAGGGTTGCTGTATTGAGTTAATTTTGTTTTCTTGATTAGTCCCTTGGCCGTGGCCATCACAAGAAAATGCTCGTCGTTAAATTCTTTAACCGGCACAAACGAAGATATATTCTCACCGCTGGATGTGCCTATTAAGTTTACAATGGCCTTTCCACGCGAAATACGACTGGCTTGCGGAATCTCATGCACTTTAAGCCAGTAAACTTTCCCCTTGTCGGTAAAAAATAAAAGATAATCATGCGTACTGGCAATAAATAAATCTTCTATAAAATCTTCTTCGCGCATATTTGCAGAGGTAACACCCTTGCCTCCCCTGCGCTGTTTTTTATAAGCGCTTACAGGCATTCTTTTTACATATCCGGAATGGCTGATAGTGATCACCACGTCTTCTTCGGCAATAAGATCTTCTATTTCAAAATCCCCTACCTCGGCTATGATTTCGGTTTTTCTTTCGTCACCGAATTTCTTTTTTATTTCTTCGATTTCTTCTTTTATAATGTCGAGGACTTTTTTTGGGTCCTTGAGTATAGCTTGATAAAGTCCTATCTTTTTTATTAGCTCTAAATATTCGGCGTCTATTTTATCTCTTTCAAGAGAAGTTAAACGCTGAAGCTGCATTTCTAATATAGCCTGCGCCTGTATTTCGCTAAGCTTGAATTTTTTCATCAACGCTTCTTTTGCTTCTGCCGGTGTTTTAGATCGCTTTATAGTCTCTACTACGTCATCTAAATATTTCAGCGCGATTTTCAAGCCTTCCAGAATATGTGCCCGCGCCTGCGCTTTTTTTAAGTCGAACAGAGTACGCCGTCTTATGATATTCTGCCGGTGTTCAATATAATGCGCTAATACCTGTTTAAGATTAAGAAGTATCGGCTTTCCATCCACCAGCGCCAGCATAATTATACCGAAAGTAGTTTCGAGTTGGGTATGCTTGTACAGTTTATTTAATACGACTTGCGCCTCGGCACCCCTTTTTAATTCGACGACAACGCGTATTCCGTCTTTATCGGATTCATCTCTGAGGTCGGATATGCCCTCTATTTTTTTATCGGAAACAAGGGCGGCTATTTGTTCTAATATGCTCGCTTTATTTGCCTGATAAGGAATGTCATTGAAAATAATGGATTCTTTGCCGCTTTTTTGAGGCTGAATACCGGCGCGGGCACGCAATTTAAGCCGCCCCCTCCCTGTTTCATAAGCCTCTTTAATCCCTTCTCTTCCACATATAGCGCCGGCGGTAGGAAAATCAGGACCCTTCACATATTTCATCAGTTCTTTTATAGTCGCCTCGGGGTTATCTATTAAATGCAAAACCGCGCTCAACACTTCTGTAAGGTTATGCGGCGGGATGTTGGTTGCCATGCCGACGGCTATTCCACTTGAACCGTTAATTAAAAGATTGGGCAGCACCGCGGGTAAAATCAACGGCTCTTTAAGGCTGCCGTCGAAGTTGGGCGTAAAATCAACAGTTTCTTTGTCTATGTCTTTAAGCACATATTCGGTGATAGCCGCCATGCGCGCTTCAGTGTAACGCATCGCCGCCGCCGCGTCGCCATCAACCGAACCGAAGTTCCCCTGCCCGTCCACCAAAGGATATCTCAAAGAAAATTCCTGCACCATTCTTACCAGCGCGTCATATACAGCGCTATCACCGTGCGGGTGATATTTTCCCAAAGTCTCTCCGACAATACGCGCGCATTTTTTATACGCCTTGCTATGTTCGAGAGATAATTCCTTCATAGCATACAGAATTCTTCTATGCACAGGCTTGAGCCCATCACGAATATCAGGCAATGCCCTGCCGACGATTACACTCATAGCGTAATCAATATATGAATTCTTCATCTCCTCTTCGATATAAATCGGAACAATCTTTTCGTTTCTGGTATACATTTTCTGCAACTCTCCTTAAAAATCTTCGTAGGGGACATCCATACCCGTCCCGTTTATAAAAAATAATAAAACAGCGCTTGTTTTTTCTCCGAACTATCTTTATATATCCAAGTTTCTAACTTCTTTGGCGTGCTTTTCTATGAATTCGCGACGGGGCTCAACCGCGTCCCCCATTAAAATAGTAAATATTTCATCCGCCTTTACCGCGTCTTCCAGCGCGACGTTCAAAAGAGTGCGCCGATCGGGATCCATGGTCGTCTCCCAGAGCTGCGCGGGATTCATTTCTCCCAAGCCTTTATATCTCTGAATAACCATGCCTTTTTTGCCATCCTGTCTCACTCGCAACAGAAGTTGGCGCAAACTAAATATTTCGCTCATGTTTCCCTGTTCATCTTTTAAAATAGCTATGGCTTTACGCGCCGCGCTTTTCATGTCTTTCTTGTCTTCTTCTGTTTCCTCGTCTTTGACGTGATTGTACTGTCGTATATCGAAATCCAGCTTTTCTATTTTTTCTATTATCTGCCGGATTTCCTCGCCTTCAAAAAACTCTATCGATTCAAAACAGATTCCCTTTTCGGAATCCAAAAACCGGCCGCTTTTAATGTCTATTTCTTTACCGGTCTTTTTTTCCATTTCTTTAACGAATTCCGCCAGTTCTTTGTCGTTATAAAAAAACAAGTCCTCTTTTTCGACTTTCGCTTTATAGGCGGGGAGATTTTTTGTTTTTGGGTTTCTTTTTTCCAAATACTCCACAAAACCAACGCCTTTCTTTTCAATCATAAAAGAAAGATTCTCTAATTCAACCAGTAATTGCAAAATAGTCTTGAACTGCGCCGGTGTATAAGTTTTCTCATTCCTAATTAAAGAAACTCCTTCCGCGCCCAATTCAAGAAGCAGATTGTTCATCTCATCTTCAGTATCGATATACTCTTCTCTTTTTCCCCTTTTTACTTTATAAAGAGGGGGTTGCGCAATATAAACAAACCCTTTCTCCACCAGCTCTTTCATCTGCCGGTAAAACAGCGTCAACAAAAGCGTGCGTATGTGAGCGCCATCGACATCAGCATCGCACATGATAATTATTTTATGATAACGAAGTTTAGAAACATTAAATTCCTCTCCAATCCCAGATCCAAGGGCGGTTATAATAGTTCTTATTTCATTATTGCTCAGCATCTTGTGAGGATTCGCTTTTTCTACATTTAGTATTTTTCCTTTAAGCGGCAATATCGCCTGAAATCTTCTATCACGTCCTTGTTTCGCGCTTCCGCCGGCGGAGTCGCCTTCAACAAGATATACTTCGCACAAAGAAGCATCTTTTTCCGAACAATCCGCCAACTTGCCCGGTAGTGTGGATGTTTCCAAAGCACCTTTTCTGCGCACTAAATCCCGCGCTTTACGCGCCGCTTCTCTCGCTTTAGCCGCCTGAACTGACTTGTCTAAAATCTTATTAGCGACGGATGGATTTTCTTCAAAAAAAGAACTTAGCGCGTCGTTTACTACAGACGCTACAATGCCCTCTACTTCGCTATTGCCTAATTTTGTTTTTGTCTGCCCTTCAAATTGAGGATTAGGAAGTTTAACGCTTATTACCGTCGTCAACCCTTCCCTTATGTCTTCACCGCTAATAGAAGTATCTATTCCCTTAAGAAGGTTTTTGTTTTTAGCATATTGATTGGCGCATCTGGTCATGGCCGATTTAAAACCGCTTAAATGTGTTCCCCCTTCTATGGTATTTATATTATTGGCAAAAGTAAATATATTCTCTACAAAACCGTCATTATACTGAAGGGCTACTTCACACAAAATACCGTCTTTTTCCCTCTCAAAATAAATCACTTTTTTATGCAGGGTGTTTTTGTTGCGGTTTAAATATTCAACAAAAGATACTATGCCGCCGACAAACTTAAAATTATCTTCATTGTTAGTGCGCTCGTCCTTTATACTGATAGCTATGCCTTTATTTAAAAAGGCAAGCTCTCTAAGGCGGTTTGATAAAATATCATAACTAAATTCCGTAAGGCTAAAAATTTCTTTATCCGCTTTAAACGTAACCTGTGTTCCTGTTCTTTTGCTCTTTCCTATTACAGTAACTTCGGATGCCGGCTTTCCCTTTTTATATTTCTGATGATATACTTTGCCGTCTCTCTGAACCTCCACTTCAAGCCAATCCGAAAGAGCATTTACCACAGACACACCCACGCCGTGTAAACCGCCGGATACTTTATATACGCGATGATCGAATTTTCCGCCGGCATGAAGAGTCGTCATTACTACTTCGACCGCCGGTTTTTTTTGTGTTTTATGTATATCAACCGGTATTCCGCGCCCATCATCCTCAACAGCAACACTATTATCTTCGTGAATAATAACGTTTATATTTTTACAAAAGCCGGCCATGGCTTCGTCTATAGCGTTGTCAACCACCTCATACACCATGTGATGTAAGCCCCTCTTAGATGTATCTCCTATATACATAGCCGGGCGGAGCCGGACAGCCTCTGTTCCCTCTAATACCTGAATGGTGCGGGCATCATAGGTTGAGGATTTAGAGTCTTCCGCATTTTTACCACCGGAAACGGTTTGTTCTTCCTGTTTATTGTCGTTAGTTATTTCTGATTTTGTCATTTTATTTTTCCCACCTTAAATAGAAGTTCTGTTACCTTAACATCTGTTTGTTCTTCTTGCAAAGCGTTTAATATTATTTCTTTATATTTATTAAGTTCATACAGCCATTGATGATTTTCTGTGTTTATTACGACCTTTTCCTTTATACTATGGTTGATTTTTATATGCTTTAAAAATTTTTCCGGTATATTATCTTTTATAATATCCTCCGGTTGTTTACCTGTTTTTTTTAAAACCTCAAAATCCCCAATTATGTTTTTTAATATATCTCCTATTTTTACGGGTTTATTTTTGTTCATTATTTATACCGTCTGCATTGGCAAAACGACATACGTGTATTGTGTTCCAAAGCGTATCACACCAGGCTTATCGCCGGCACTGAGCTCCAGGCTTATACTTGATTCGGTGGTGTTTTTAAAAACATCCATTAAATAAATAGGGTTAAAACCTACGGATAATTCCTTACCAGTGTATTCTTCAGCCAAATCCACCACATCCTGACCATTGCCAAACTCCGGTGTACTTTTAGAAATAATGATTTTATTTTTAAACACATCTATTTTTACCGACGGAGAATCAGGGCTTGTTAAAAGATTTATTCTTCTTAGGGCTTCAAAAAATCTTCCCTTATCGAGTATAATTTTCTCTTTACTTTCTTTAGGGATAACATTAGTGTAGTTTGGAAATTCACCTTCTATAACCCTTGAAATAATCCTTATGTTTTCCAAATCAAAACAAACCTGATTTTCGCTGAATAAAATTTCCACATTTCCATTATCCTGTAAAACACGGTTGAGTTCATTTATAGTTTTAAGAGGTACAATAATTTCTTTTATCATTCCTTTGGGAATAGAAACTTTTTCCTTAACTACCGCCAAACGCCTTCCATCAGTAGCCGCTAATTCTAAAAATTCACCAACCGCCTTAAAGAAAATACCGTTTAATACATATCGGGTTTCATCACGGCTTACCGCGAAAGATGTGAGCTTTAGCATTTGTTTAAAAACCGCTTGTTCTATCACCAGCTTTTCATTTTTAGATGGTTTGGGTGGTATAGGAAATTCATCTTTAGGTAGCCCCAATAATTTAAAAAAACAGGGTTTCGCGTCTATAACCACCTGATTATTTTTCTGTATTTCCAATAAAAAATCACCCTCGGGTAATTCCTTTATAATATCGGCAAATTTCTTAGCCGGAATAGTAATAGAACCCTCCCGTTCAATTTTAGCTGGAATATGAATTAACACGCCTAAGTCTAAATCAGTAGCGGTAATTTTAACGCCACCATCCTGTGTCTCTAAAAGAAAATTAGAAAGTATGGGCAGGGTAGCTTTACTATTTACAACATCCTGCGCGATTTGAACACCCTTTAATAACTCATTTTTAGAAAAAAAGACTTTCATATAACCTCCACTATTTTAAGATATCAACAACCCACACATTTTCGGAACATCTCTATTATTCTTTTATATGAAAGATAGCCTTAGTCTTAGTAATGCCTGTTAATATGTAGATATCTATATATCTTCTTTATTTTCCTATAGTAATGATAAAATAAAAAACGGGATAACCTATTTCTTTTATACACACACCGAGCTTTTTACTTTTTAATATGTAGTGGGTGTTAATAAAAACATAGTTATCAACAAGTTACCCACATGGATTATTCACAAGCTGTGGTTAAGTACCTTTAATCTTTGCGGTTAAATGGTTTAATAAGTTTTTTGTATTAGTGTTGGTTTTAAGTAATTGCTGAAGTTTTTCACAAGCATGTAAAACTGTTGTGTGATCCCTGCCGCCAAAAGCCTCTCCTATTTTCGGTAGAGAAAAATCTGTTAGATTCCGCGTTAAATACATAGCAATTTGTCTTGGATAAGCAATGGCTTGGGTGCGCCTTTTGGTGGTCATGTCGGAAAGCCTTATATCGAAATATTCAGCCACTTTTTTTTGAATTGCTTCTATAGTAATTCTTTTTTCTTCTTCCTGTAATAGTGTTTCTTTTAAAACCTCTTTTACTAAATCGACATTTATTTTTTTCCCTATTAAAAGAGCATAGGCCACAACTCTTATTAAAGCACCCTCCAGCTCCCTAATATTGGCTTTTATTCTGTCCGCGATAAAAAAAGCGACGTCGTTTGGCACCTCCACAACTTCTTTTTCAGCCTTCTTTTTTAAAATCGCGATACGTGTTTCTAAATCCGGCGGCTGAACATCTGTTACTAAACCCCATTCAAAGCGGGAAACAAGCCTTTCCTCTAGTCCCGGAATTTCTTTGGGCGGCCGGTCGCTGGAAATTACTATTTGTTTGCGGGAGTCATACAAAGCGTTGAAAGTATGAAAAAATTCTTCCTGCGTGCTTTCTTTTCCGGCGATAAAATGGATGTCATCTATTAATAATACGTCAACAGTGCGATAGCTATTTCTAAAATTCAGTGTAGAGCGATTTTGTATGGAACTTATTAGTTGATTCGTAAATTTTTCACTGGATATATAAAGTGTTTTTGCCTGAGAATTATTTTTTAAAAGATATTGTCCGATAGCCTGCATTAAATGAGTTTTACCGAGACCTACACCGCCATATATGAAGAGAGGATTATAAGCGTTAGCCGGAGATTCAGCTACAGCAAGCGCGGCGGCGTGGGCAAAGCGGTTTGACGGCCCGATAACAAAATTATCAAAACTATACCTTGAATTTAAATAAGTATCAACGGTGCTTGAAACAGAAACAGCCCGTTCTTTTTTTGGAGCCCGCGGTGTTTCAGTAACAACCTTTTCGCTCTTACCAACCACAAAAGAAACAGAGGCAACTGTTCCCGATAAACGGGCGTTTTTTAATATTTCTTCCTTGTAGTGTTCTTCGAGCCAGTCTTTGAAAAATTTATTAGGTGCTTCAATAATTAAAAGATCGTCTTTTATTTCCAAGGGCCTTAAAGGTTTAATCCACGTTTCAACGCTCCTGGGATTTAAATTTTTCTCTAATTCCTGAATTATGCTATGCCAAAGTTTATCTACGGTTTGTTCCATTTTATTTTATCGTATCCCGTTTATTTTCACAAAGAAGAGATTTATCCACAATGCTTAGACGTGGCGGGATTTAGTTGTTATTGGTTGAATTATGGCTAAGGAGCTTTTTTAAAACACATAAGCCGCGCACGGTTATTACTCAAAAATAAGAAATCAATTATCATAAAGCGTTACTTTGTAATCAGTTGTGATAATATTAAAATTCCGCGAATTTGTATAGTTATTAATCCGACCCACAGGATAGCAACAAAACAGAAGTCGCTTTTTAGTTGAAATTTAATTTTTTGGGGTATTATTTTGCTTTATCATAAGTTATACACAATTTATTAACAATTCTAAAACACGATATTTAGTCGATTAAAAAAACGACATAATGGAAGTACGTGTGAATACCAAATTGTTTTAAGCCCCTCAACATAATAACTGGGTTAAAGTATAGCAGAAAAAAATTTTTTTTCAAGATGTTTTTAATGGTGTGTTTTTAATGGTGGGTCCCTGGTGGTCGGTCCCCATCGGTGAATTTTTGAATAATTAAAAGTTTCCTTGACTATAATTTTATTTATGTTATAATTTCAACCACTATGAAGAAACACCTTACTTTAAAATCCAATTTAAAAAGAAATAGGAAACACGGTTTCAGAAAGCGGATGGAAGACGCCGACGGTAGAGCGATTTTAGCTCGTCGCCGCAAAAAGGGCAGAAAAAGGCTGACGGTATAAAAGCCGGTGAAACAATCTTTTCCCAAGAATAAAAAGAGGCTCCAAAATAAAGATATTCAGCTTCTTTTGAAGGCATCACAAAAAATTCATGGTGAAAACTTTGTCCTTTACGCCGCTAAAAATAACCTTCAGGGATGCCGGATTGCCGTGGCTATTTCCAAAAAGACCATAAAGCTTTCTTCCAAAAGAAATCTTTTTCGCCGAAGAATAAAAGCCGCTTTTCTGCAAGCGCGCAGAGAAGTGGTAATAAAAAATAGCTGTGATGTTTTGATTGTGGTCAGGGTCCAATACCCAATGACTTATAAAAACATAGAAAAAGAACTCTTTGGTGTATTGGCAAAAATAAGGTAGAAAGTGACAGAAATATCGATTTTTGCAATAAAATTTTATCGTAACCACTTGAGCCGCTTAAAGTTGCCTTGTTGCAGGTTCCATCCGACTTGTTCTGAATATTCACTTTTATGTTTGAGGAAATTTGGGTTTCTTCGAGCATTGCCCCGCATTGTATGGCGTATTCTGAGGTGTAATCCATTTTCAAAAGGCGGTTTTGACCCGGTAGATTCTTGACGGACCGGTTTTGTTTTAAGATTGATAATTTAGTGTAACATGTTGATGGGCAGTAATTAATAGCAATAATGAGGGAGTCGGTGTTGATATAAAAAAGCAGGGCATTTAAATTTTTCGCTTTGCGCTTCTCCCTTCGTGCTTTTGCTAACCAAGGCAGGTATATAATTATGGAAAAACGTACTATAACAGCAATAATTTTATCAGTAGCAGTGCTTTTGATTTATCAGGCGGTAATAACAAAAACGCACAAACAAAATATTCAGCCTGTAACCGCGGTTGTTTCGCAGGTAGGGCAGGATATGCAACCGTCTGTCTATCAAGGGGTTGAGACAAGCGAGCAAATGGGCGTGCCTTCGATAGAAGCCCAAGAATATACCATTGAGAAGGATACTACTCAGCTGGCTTTTTCTTCCCAAGGCGCAGTTATAACTAATATTTTATTTAAAGAGGCCGCCGAAGAATATAGTTTAATAGAACAAAAAGACGCAGGGTTTGCGCCTTTAGAATTATGGTTCGGTAATATAGCGGACAACTCAAATTATACAGTGCTATCTATGGATGGGGAAATAAATTTTTCGGCAGAAATAGAAGAAAAGCTCGAAATAGAAAAAAGGATAACGTTCTCTAACTCTAAATATGGCGCAGAGTTAGAAATAGTATTCAGAAACCTTTCCGGGATCGACAGGAAAATGGCATATTCTATCGTAGCCGCGTCTAACATAAATCGTTCTGCCGGCATGGATAAGCGTTTTTCAGGCATACAATCGAGAATTAATGGCGCTACGGTTTGGGAAAACTTAAGAAAATTAAAACTAAACAATGGATGGGATGAAGTTAATGGTTTCGCGGAATGGACAGGTTTGCGAAACGCCTATTATGAAGTTATATTAAAGCCCGAAAAACCGGCGTCAGGGGTTATTTTAAGAAGAATTGATAAAGATGTATTTGCTTGCGGGCTAAAAATCGATACATTTGTTATTCCGGCGGGACAGCAGGTTTCTCATAAATATCTGCTTTACGCGGGGCCGGGGAGCATGGAAGACTTAGCTGTTTATGGTTTAGAAGACGCTATTTACTTCGGTAAATTAGATTTTATCTGTAAGTTTTTATTAAAATCGCTAAATTTCTTTTATCACGTTACACATAACTACGGCATGGCAATAATAGTGCTGACGCTATCTATTGGGCTAATTCTTTTTCCGCTTTCGCTGAAAAATTTTAGGGCAATGAGGCAAATGCAGGTAATTCAGCCGCAGATTACTAAATTAAAGGAAATGCATCAGAACAACCCGCATAAATTACAACAAGAGATGATGCTTCTTTATAAAAAGAATAAAGTAAACCCGATAGGCGGCTGTTTACCGATGCTTTTGCAAATGCCCATCTTTTTTTCTTTATATTTAACATTAGTGCGCTCTGTAGAGTTAAAAGGTGCTTCGTTTTTATGGATAAAGGATTTATCGTCCACCGATGCTGTTTATTCTTTTTCAGGCAATTTGCCGGTCATAGGCGAGCATATAAACTTGTTGCCCATTTTAATGATTATTGCCATGTTTTTTCAACAAAAAATTTCCTCTTATAAAAAAGCCACCTCAGACCCTCAATTAGAACAACAGCAAAAAATGATGTTGATAATGCCGCTTGTGTTTGGTATAATATTTTACAATCTTCCGTCAGGATTAGTGCTTTATTGGTTAACAAATACTATTTTTATGACGCTGGTTCAGTTTTACATCGCGAAAACCATGCCTTCCGTAGAAACGATAGCCGGTTAAGCGGAGAAAATATATGCCGGACGAAATTAAAAGTATCGAAGTTGAAGGTATTTCAATCACAGACGCCATAAACAAAGCGCTTAAGATATTTGGTGTTTCGCGCAATCAAGTAGAAACAAAGGTGCTGTCCGAGGAGAATAGGGGTTTATTTGGTATGAGAGGTGCGAAACTGGCAAGGGTGAGAGTGACACTAAAAGACAATAAGCCCAAAATTGATTAGTTCCACGTGGAACATTGAATTAAGCCAAATACAGATGCGTTCGGGTTCGACACAAAATGGAAAAAGATTATTGGCGTGAACGCGCACCGAACTAATTTATAGGCAAATAGATAAAATGGCTAAAGTAATAAGTATTTGCAATCAAAAAGGCGGTGTAGGTAAGACTACGACTGCTATCAGCATAGCAAGTTATGTCGCATTGTCTTCCAAAAAAACCCTTCTAATAGATCTTGACTCCCAGGCAAACGCCACAAGCGGTTTAGGCATAAATAAAAATTCTATCGAATTCAGCACTTACGAATGTTTGCTTGGGTATAAATCCCTAAAGGATATAATTCTGGCCACAGAAGTAAATAATTTATGGCTTGCTCCATCCAACACGCGGCTTACTGGAGCTGAAATAGAGCTTACTCAGGAAGCGAATAGAGAGGGCAGGCTTAAGCAGGCAATCGAAGCCATAAAAGGTGAATACGATTTTATTTTTATTGATACACCGCCCTCCCTGGGAATTTTAACGTTAAACGCCCTTACCGCCGCAGACCAACTTATGGTGCCACTACAGTGTGAATATTACTCATTAGAAGGCGTTAGCCAGCTTCTTAATACGATTAATTTAGTCAAGAGCAGTTTGAATCCTTCTTTGGAAATCGGGGGAGTTCTATTGACCATGGCAGATTTCAGAGCCAATTTGACCCACGAAGTCATTAACGAAATAAAAGGATATTTTGGGGATAAAGTTTTTGAGGCAATCATACCAAGAAGCATAAAAGTCGCGGAATCACCGGGATACGGCAAGCCTATTTTTATGTACGATCCCACATCTCCGGCGGCCTTAAAATATAAAGAAGTAGGAAAAGAGTTTTTGAAGCGCAACAAGACAGGTATGTTCAGCGGACTGTTTAAGAAAAATAATATAGTGAATAGTGAATAGTGAATAGTGAATAGTGAATAGTGAATAGTGAATAGTGAATAGTGAATAGTGAATAGTGAATAGTGAATAGTGAATAGTGAATAGAAAGCCCCTTTAAAATTATGGTTCTTTAGTAAGTATTGTGAAAATTTAACAGTTATGAGGCATTATTTCCCTCTTTGTAAAGGGGGAATAAGCCTGCCTGCCGGTAGGCAGGGGGGGGGATTTTGTGGTGTTTTGCATAAGTCTAATAATGGTTAAAATGAGTTTTATCTCTACATCTCATTTTACCGTATCTGCGCCTTTATGCAACAAAGCCGTTTCCAGTCACCATTAAACTATTTAACCATTCACTGTTATTCAGGAGGCAATTATGGCGGAGAAAAAAGCGCTTGGTAGGGGATTGGGGGCATTAATCCCCGAAACGAATAAATCAAACGAGAAGGTTGCTACGGTTAAAACTGCGGAAATTTTCGCAAGCAAATTTCAGCCGAGAGAAGATTTTGATCCGGAGAAACTTAATGATCTTATTTTGTCTGTCAGGCAAAGGGGAGTTATTCAGCCGGTACTTGTCCGCGTGAAAGGAAACGGCGGCTATGAACTTATTGCCGGAGAGCGAAGATTGAGAGCCGCGAAAGCGGTTGGATTAGAAGAAATACCCGCTATTATAAAAAATGTTACCGACGCAGAGCTCCTTGAGATTTCTCTTATAGAAAACGTCCAACGTGAAAACTTAAATCCCATGGAACAGGCCATAGCCTATAATAGGTTGGCCGAAGAATTCAATTTATCTCACGAAGAAATAGCTACAGCCATGGGGAAAGACAGATCCACAATAACCAATATTTTACGTCTGCTTAATCTGCCTGATTTTGTTCAGAAAAGCGTTCAAAAGTCAGACATAAGCCTTGGACATGCTAAGGTCTTGCTTTCACTGAATCAGCCGCTTAGACAAGTAGAAATTTGCAAAAGAATTATAAATGAGAACTTATCAGTGCGGCAGGTAGAAAGCATAGTATCTCCTGGCCACGGCGCATCGGCTGTAAAAAAGAAAAAAAATGCTTCCTCGAGAGACCTTCATGTTACCGCTATAGAAGAAGAACTGCAAAGAACCCTTGGAACAAAAGTTTCGATTAAAGCCGGCAAAAAAAGAGGCACTATAAAAATCGAATATTATTCCAACAACGATCTAAGCAGGATTTTAGACGTAATCATCAAAAAGCAACTATAAAAGCGAAACACTGTTTTGTTTCGCAACTTATAAAAACACATATAATTTGTAAGTATAAAAGCGGCTTCGATAAAAACGAAGCCGCTTTTATTCCAATAACCCGGACAGGTCATATTCTCCAAAAGCTCGGGATTATTTTTCCGCCTTTGCCCGCTGTAATCCGGATGTGCCTTATTCCATTGCCGTGTCTGCTTATACTGATAATTCACACAATCCGGATTCCTCTTGCGCCAGTCTTTCTCATTCCGGCGTT
>JBDRBQ010000044.1:0-50330 GCA_043822625.1 Candidatus Omnitrophota bacterium
TCCTCAATTCTTCCTGCGTAGCCATGATAATGTCCTTTCCAGCCATAATGCCCTCCTTTAGAAAGAAACATTATAGCAGCTTTAGAATAGGACATTTTTAAATTGGTAGAATAGGACATTATCATATTGGGATGACATAAAGCAATTATTTGAGATATACTATTGGTGTGCTGAAAATAAATTTTCTTGCAGTTTAAAGCAAAAGAATTTATAGTAGTTTATATATAAACATTTATAAATTATCCGTAGGGGCATCTGCCTGTCGCCTGTCTGCCGGTAGGCAGGGTAGGCGGGGGGGCATGACCTCCGCCTGTTATACAGAAACAGGTTGTTAATTATTTACAAAGCGAGGAGGGTTGTCTTGAAAATTAAAGATTGTATGACAACAAAAGCAGTGACGTTGAAGCGCGCGACTCCTTTGAGTAAGGTAATGGAGATTTTCAGAGATACTAATTTTCATTTACTGCCGGTGGTAGAAGACGGAAATGTGCTGGCGGGAGTGGTAACTTTTGAAGATATCCTTAAAGTGTTTCAGCCTTACAGTTCCGATTTGGCTCAATTGCTGAAGGCAAATCCTTTTCTTGAAATCAGCGATCAGGAAGAATTACTGGAAGCGGATTTATCTCCGGAATTGGGAATTTTGATTGTGGTCGATGATTTGATGGCGAAAGAGTTTCTGGTTATTTCTCCCGATGAAAATATTACCAAGGCCTATACCGAAATGAAATTGCATAATACAGGTATTCTTTTGGTAACCGAAGGCGGCAGGCTTTCGGGCATAATTACGCTTTTTGACATAATTTTGGCGCTCTTCAAAGAAAAAGGTGTTATTATATGAGCATAGAGCAGACTACTATTTTCAGCCTTGGATTGATATTATTAAGCGGGTTTATTTTTACGAAGGTTTTTCAGAAAATATCAGTGCCTACGATAACCGCTTATATTTTATTGGGGATTGTGCTGGGGCCTTTTTGTCTTAACGCCATATCCGGCAGGGTTATCGCTTCTTCGGGGCTTATATCGAATGTGGTTTTATCGTTTATCGCTTTTAGCCTTGGACAAAATTTTTCAAAATCTATTTTCCGCCGCATAGGAAAAGTGGTTATGAGTATTTCGCTGGGAGAGGTCTTGGGTGCGTGGATTTTGGTAACTTTAAGCCTGTGGCTGATTGCCAGACTTCCTTTTCACGTTGCGTTGCTTTTTGGCGCTATCGCTCCGGCGACAGCTCCGGCAGCGGTTTTGCTGATAACACGGGAGTATAAAGCTAAGGGACCTTTTACCGATACTTTGCTTGGTGTGGTGGCAATTGACGACGCGTGGGGTATAATTATTTTCGCTTTTTCTTTGGCGGTGGCGAGAATATTTTTAGTTGTGGAAAGTCATGCCGCCGGAGCCTTTATGCATATTTTAGCGGCCTTGTTTGAGATTGGAGGGGCTTTTATTTTAGGGGCGGCGTTAGGGTTTATTTTTGTTAAATTTTCTAAATATGTCAATACCCAGAGTGAACTTTTGATTTATTTACTGGGCTTTATTTTAGTGAACTGTGGATTAGCGATTTTTTTCGGGTTATCGGTCTTGATAGCCAATATGACATTGAGCGCTGTTTTGATAAATTTTCATAAGACGAGCTATAAGTTTTTTGAAGCGTTGAGAACTATAGATGCGCCTTTTTATTTGTTGTTTTTTGTGTTGGCCGGGGCTAATTTGGAAATAAATTTACTTGGGTCTTTGAGTATGGTTGGCTTGGTTTATGTATTTACCCGTTTGCCGGGAGAAATGATAGGCGCTTATGTCGGCGCCAAAATAGCCAAAACAGACGCTATTACGCGGCGGTATATCGGCTGGGGGCTCGCTCCGCAGGCCGGAGTTGCTTTGGCCTTGGCATTGATAGCAAAAGAGCATGTTCCCGAAGTAGGGAATTTTATTTTTTCGACTATAATCGTTACTACTATTTTCTATGAACTTATAGGTCCTTTTTGTACCCGGTATGCTTTAATAAAAGCCGGTGAAATATCCGTGGCGAGATAAATTCTATAAAAAATTCCGCAGGTTACCTTCCGTTTTTAAATTGCAGAGAAAAAGAGGATAACGACGGATTTTTTTAATGTTCTAAAATAAATGCAGGGACACGACGTGTCGCCTCCGGGTTGATATGAAAGAAAATATTAAAAAATTTTTAATTAAGGCTGCCAAAGAAAAAAGAAAAGTTTTTTTCGCGGTTAAGTCTTTTTTATCCGTGGCATCTTTTGTTTACATTGCTATGATAAAGACGGTTCTTTTTCTTTACCGAAAAAATATTTTAAAAAAATATACTGCCGCGTGTCCTGTGATAAGCATAGGAAATATTTCGGTCGGGGGTACGGGCAAGACGCCTTTTGTGATATATCTCGGAGCGAAATTAGCGCGGGAAGGCAAGGAAATCGCAGTTGTTTCGCGCGGCTATGCTGCCGATGAGATAAAAGAAATGGAAATCGCGCTTGGCAAAACAAGCGTTTTTACGGGTAAAAACCGCGTTGACGGTATAAAAAGGGTGTTGGCGGAAAATAAGCCGGATTATATTTTTTTAGACGACGGTTTCCAGCATTGGAAAGTAAAGAGAGATTTGGACATTGTTATGATAGACGCGTCCGGTTTCGATGAAAAAGAAAAAGTTCTACCTGCCGGTTTTTCAAGAGAGCCTTTGTCACATATAAAAAGGGCGGATGTTGTTTTGTTGAGCCGCGTGGATTTGGTAAGTGAAAAACGCGCGGAAGAAATAAAAACTTTTTTAAAGGCAGTTAAACAGGATTTGAAAATTTTTGAGATAGTATTTGAGCCGGAAGGGTTTTTCGATTCGCGAACCGGGCAGGCGGTATCTTTTGATGACGTAAAAAATAAAATGGCCGGGGTTTTTTGCGGTGTGGGCAATAACGATGCCTTTGTGAAAACTCTTGAACAAATGGGTATTAAAGCGATATCAAAGTTATTTTTTTTAGACCATCATTCGTATAGCCGGAACGATTTGAATTTGATTCAAGAAGAGGCCCGAAATAAAAATATAGATGTTTATTTTACAACTTTCAAGGATGTCTTGAAAATAGAACCGGATAATCTTAAAGTTAAAACTTATTATCTTAAAATAAAAACTGTATTTAAAAACCAAATGGAAGAAAATGAATTTTTTAAACTCTTACCTCAGTATTCGCATAGTTAAACTAATTTCCATAATCTTGCGTGGACTGCCGCTTGGCGCGGTTTTGGCGATAGGCAGATTTATGGGAACGTTGCTTTATTATGTCAATTTAAAAGGTCGTAGGATTGCCTTTGCCAATTTGAGGCTGGCGTTCGCTTCGAAATACAGTCCTTCGCAGATAAGAAAAATAGTGAAGGGAGTTTTTCAAAATACTGCCGGCAACGCGGTCGAGGTTTTACGTTTTCCGGCGCTTAATAATGAGTATCTTGATAAATATGTAAAAATAGAAGGTTTCGAGAGGATAAAAAAGGCTCTTGGAAAAAGGAAGGGAGTCGTTTTATTGACGGCACATTTCGGAAATTGGGAACTTTCCGCTCAAGCGTCCAGTTTGAGAGGATGTCCTATGATGGTGCTGGCAAGCCAACAGCGTCACAGCCGACTAAACGACCTTTTGAATTATTACCGCGGCCTTCACGGGAGCAAGGTAATAAGTAAGGGTATGCAGTTAAGAGAGATTTTAAAGGGTCTTAAGAATAACGAGATTGTGGGAATATTATGCGATCAGGACGGGGGAAAAGAGGGTATCGAAACCGGTTTTTTCGGCAGGGCGGCTTTTACCGCGCGCGGGCCTTTTGAGATAGCATTAAGAAATAATTCCGATATTTTGCCGTGTTTCAGCGTGCGTGAAGAAAACGGGCGTCATACTATTTACGTGGGAGACGCTTTAAAGGCGGGCGGCGAAGATAAAGAAGAGATTTTAAAGAATTACGCCAAGGAATTCAACCGCCTGCTTGAAGAAAAAATTTCTCAGTTTCCCGCGCAGTGGCTCTGGACATTAAAAAGATGGAAATCGAGCAGGGAACGTGCTATGGTTATTATTTCCGACGGCAAGGCAGGGCATGTTAATCAGGCAAAAGCGGCGGCTGAAGTTTTCGCGGAAAAATTTAAAGAATTGGGTTTTAGAGCAGTTTCTGATTATCAAAATAAAAAAGATGGTTATAGAATAATAGAAATCAGATTCAGGGGCGAATTAAGAAGGGCGTTGTTTAAATTATGCGCCCGTTTTTTTATGAATAGATTTTTGAATTCATTCGTGCTGTTGAAATTAGCGCTTTGTGAGGAATCTTTTAAGGAAGTACAAAGTTGTTACGCCGACATTTTTATAAGTGCCGGTTCGGGCGCGGCAGGGGTTAATTTATTGCTGGCAAGAGCGAATATGGCAAAGAGCGTGGTGATTATGAAACCGCCTCTTGCTGTGTCTTATTTTAATTTGGCGATAATGCCTGCCCATGATTTAACGGGGGGAGAGGGTAGAAATGTTATCGAGGTATTGGGTGCGCCGGTTTGGTTCAGCCCTGAATTTATCGAGGCTAAAGCGGCTGAATTACGAGGCCGGTTAAATGCCGCGGCAGGGGATAAATTTATACATTCGCGGCCAGAAAACCGCACCCTTCAGGGTGCGGATGAACAATGGCCGCTCAGTATTCCGCTTAAAGGAACCCCGGGCTTTAGCCCGAGGAGCTTCATTTCTTTATTTTTCGGAGGCGATACGCAGATTTTTAGTTATAATAAAACGCGGGTTAAAGAAATAGTTTCGGCTGTTAAAGACGCGGCCCAGAGGCTTAACTCGAAAATTTTAGTTACTACTTCACGGCGCAGTCCTGAATGGCTTGAAGAATTTATACGTCATGAATTTGCTAATGATAAAAAATGCGCCTTTTTACTCATAGCTAATAAAAATAATATACCCAATGCCGCGGCTTCTTTTATTGGATTGAGTAAGGTGGCGGTTGTGGCGGGAGAGAGTATTTCTATGGTAAGTGAAGCCGCGAGCGCGGACAGGCAATTAATAGTTTTTATGCCTGATAAAAAGACAAAAGACGATACGAAGGCAGAGAAAGTTATTCGGCGTTTAGCAGCGGAAGGGTATCTTGAGACGGCAAAAGAAGAATTGGCGGAACAGATTATAAGTTTATTTAAGAAAGGTACAAAGAAGCCTTTTCTTTTGAATAGAGAAAAAATCGCCTCTGCGGCGAAGAATTTGTTGTAAATAAACATAATTAAAAAAATAATAACATTGTAGTGGCAGTCCCCTGTGTCTGCCCGTTATAATGATTGGTTAGTTGTAAAAAGTTTGTGGAGATATAATAAGTTGTAATTTCGGAGAGATGATATAAATAAATGAGAATTTTGCAAGTTTTACCAACATTGAATTACGGTGGTGTCGAAAGAGGCACTATCGATTTGGCGAAGAAGTTGATTGCCGCCGGACACGAGGCTTTTTGTATTTCCGGCGGCGGTGAGTTTGTGCCTGATTTAGAAAAGGTGGGAGCTACGCATTATACTTTGCCGGTAGATAAAAAATCCCTTTTCAATATTCTTTGGTGCGTTGAAAGGATGGCGCGTTTTATAAAAGAGAATAGGATTGATTTGGTGCATGCCAGAAGCCGTGTTCCCGGATGGATTGCCTATCTTGCCTGCCGCCGCACGCAGACAAAATTCATCACTACCTGCCACGGTTATTATTCCCAAAATTTCGGCGGCAGGGTCATGGGATGGGGCAATGTTTGTATCGTGCCTTCGCGGGTTATAGCAAGACACATGATAGAAGATTTCGGCGTGCAGGAAGAAAAAATTTGTATTATTCCGCGCGGTGTTGATTTAAAAAGTTTTACTTATAATCCCAAGCCGGTCGATTATAAAAAAGAATTTGTTGTCGCTATGATAGGCCGCGTAACGCCTTTGAAGGGGCATAAATATTTTTTAAAAGCTGTCTCCAGGCTGGCGCGTGTTATTCCCAAAATGAAAATCATCATTGTCGGGGACGCGCCGCGCAAGAAACAGAAATACATGGATGAACTTTTGACGCAGGTTAGGAGATTCGGGCTTGAGAAATATGTTGAGTTTATTCCGGGCAGCCGCGACATTCCCGCGCTTCTTGCCGGAATAGACTGTTTAGTTATGGCGAGCATCGCGCAGGAAGCTTTTGGCAGAGTGGTGGTTGAAGCGCAGGCAGTCGGAGTGCCGGTGGTGGCTACGAAAGTGGGCGGAATTATAGATATAATAGAAGATGGCAAAACCGGTCTTTTGGTTGACCCATGTGATGTGGAAATGATGTGCGGCGCGATTTTAAAAATTTACCAGGGCGGAGAATTAGCCGGTTGTCTGCGCCAAAAAGCGAGAGAAAAAATAGAAAAAGAATATACTCTGGATTTAATGGCCGAACGCACCATGGAAGTTTACAAAAAAGAAATAATCAGAATAAATATTTTGATTATTAAATTAAGCGCTCTGGGCGACATGATTTTGGCCACGCCGAGTTTTCGCGCCGTAAGAGAAAAATTTCCCAACGCGCTGATTTTTCTTCTGACGACGGATGCCGCCAAAGAAGCGGCCGCCGGATGTCCTTACATAAACAGGATTATCATGTTTGAGAAGGCGGGAAGTGGGTTGTTGTCTATTTTGAAAACTTCGAAGAAATTAAGAAAATATAATTTCGATATAGTTATAGATTTGCAAAACAACCGTAAATCTCATCTTCTTTCTTTTTTAAGTGGTTCTTATGCCCGGTATGGATGGGATAATGGTAAATTCAGTTTCCTCTTAAATTATAAACGAAGCAAAATCAAAACAAAACTCGATCCCGTAGCGCACCAGCAAAAATTGCTGGATTTGTTGGACATTAAGATAAAAGATAAGACGCCAGCGGTATGGATTTCCGAGGAAGATGAAAGATACGCCGATGACTTTCTGAAAGATAACTGGCTTATTCCTTCTCAAGCGTTGATTGGTTTTAACCTTTCATCTTCGGCTAAATGGCAGACGAAACGCTGGCCTTTAGAAAATTTTATTAAGTTGGCCCAAATTCTCACCAAAGAAATCAAAGCGAGAATAGTTTTGACGGGTATAAAACAGGATGCCGAACTGTGCGATTATTTTCGTAAAAATAGCAAATGTAATATTATAAACGCCTGCGGCAAGACTACTTTTTCCCAGATGGCGGCGTTGATAAAACGCTGTAATGTTTACGTTACCGCAGACAGTGCTCCTTTGCATGTAGCGGCGGCGGTTAAGACTCCCTTTGTGGCTTTTTTTGGTCCCACTGACCCTGACAGACATATGCCCGCGGAAACGAAAGGTATAGTTTTGAATAAGAAAGTTTCGTGTTCTCCCTGTTACAAACAGTTGTGCCGTAATTTAAAATGTCTTAAGCGAATAAGCGTGGAAGAAGCAAAAGAGGCGATTGTAAATTTATTAAAAGAAACTCACCCAAGTCCCACCCCGTAGGTGGGACTTGGGAAAAAAGGAAAGATAATGAAAATTTTATTATTAACCACACATTTGAATTTTGGCGGTATTACCGCTTATACCATTTCGCTTGCCGAACAGCTTAAGAAAAAAGGTCATGAGGCTGTGATAGCTTCCGGCGGCGGAGAATTGGAAGGTTCCGTAAAAGAAAAAGGTATAAGGCATTTATATGTTCCGCTTAACACGAAAAGCGAGTTAAGTCCTAAAATATTGCTGACGGTTTTTAAATTATGCTCCTTTGTGAAAAAAGAAAAGATAGACATAATTCACGCCCAGACAAGAGTGGCGCAGGTAAGCGCTTTTCTTGTTTCAAAATTGACAAAGACGCCTTTTGTTTCGACTTGTCACGGTTTTTTTAAAAGAAACGCGGGTCGTAAATTATTTCCCGCATGGGGAGAGGGTGTTGTCGCTATCAGCGAAGCTGTGAGGGTGCATTTGATAAATGATTTTAAAGTAAAGAAAGAAAAAGCGCGTTTGATTTATAACGGTGTGGAAGTAGAAAAATTTTCCGAAACCGAAACTTTACGCGGCGCGGCGCGGGATTTCAGAAAGAAAATAGGCGCGGATGAGGGCATTTTTGTCGTGGGCGTAATTGCCAGATTGAATAGTGTGAAAGGGCATCGTTTTTTAATCGCGGCGGCAAAAGAACTTTTAGAGCTTAATAAAAATATGCTTTTTGTTGTCGTCGGCGATGGACCTGAAAAAGAACATTTATCCGGCATGGCCAAGGAATTGGAAATAGAAAAAAAAGTTATTTTTTTGAATTCCATTTTCGATACGGCTCCAGTGTTGAAGGCTTTTAATGTTTTTGTCATGCCTTCTATTCAGGAAGGGCTTGGTTTATCCATATTAGAAGCGATGGCAAGCGGCCTGCCTGTCGTTGCCAGCGATGTAGGGGGGATTTATAGCCTCATTAAAGACGGCGTCAACGGTTTTCTGGTACCTCCTCAAAATCCCAGCGCCATTAGTGAGGCGGTATGGAACATTTTCAAAAAGCCGGAATTAGCGAAAGAAATGGGCGCTTACGGTCGCAGGATTGCCGAAGAAAAATTTTCTATCGAATCCACGGCGTGTAAAACGCTGGACTTTTATGCCGAGGTTTTAGAAAATGCTTCAGTGAAATGATTTCACAATTTGTATCAGTATAAAGTATTTTAAAAATAAAATTTAGGGAATAAAATGAGTTTTAAAGATAAGAGAATTTTAATAGTCAATTTAAACTGGATAGGAGACGTGCTTTTTTCAACCGCGGCCATAAGGCTGTTGAAAGAATTATATCCGACCTCTTTTTTAGCTTGCATGATTCCACCGCGATGCAAAGAAATTCTGGAGAATAATCCTTATGTGGATGAGTTGATATTGTTCGACGAAAGGACGAAGGACAGGTCTTTTTTAAGTAAGCTGAAACTCATCGTTTTTTTAAGAAAGAAAAAATTCGATACGGTTTTTCTTTTTCACCGTTCTTTTACCAGAGCCTTAATATGCCGCCTGGCGGGTATTCCTGAAAGAATAGGATACGATCGGCGGAAAACCAATTTTCTTCTGACTAAAAAAGTAAAACTCGAACCTACTGCTCACAGGGTGGACTATTTTTTAAATCTTTTAAGAGTAAAAGATTTAACGGAGGCTAATAAAGAGTATCAGTTTTTTGTAAAAGAAGAAGACCGGCTTTTCGCCGAAGAGTTTTTGAAGAAACACAATATCGGCATAGAAGATAAACTTGTTTCTCTAAATCCTGGAGGCAACTGGCTTCTCAAACGGTGGAACGCTGAAAACTTTGCTGTGCTTGGAGATTTGGTGGCGGAGAAATATAAAGCTAAAATACTGATAACCGGTTCGGAGAAAGACAAAGAACTTGCTTTAAACATTTCCGGCGCCATGAAACATAAGCCTGTGATTTGTGCCGGTGAAACGACTTTGGGACAATTAGCCGCGCTTTTCGAAAAAAGCCGTGTGGTAGTTTCCGCTGACTCAGGTCCTATGCACATCGCGGTAAGTATTAAGGCTCCGGTTGTCGCTTTGTTTGGCCCGACCTCGCCTGAAATTACAGGCCCTATAGGTTCGGGTAAAAGCGTGGTAATGCGGGAAGATACCGGATGCGTAATCCCCTGCTATGAGTTGAGCTGTCCATCCAATAAATGTATGCGGGCTATTACTCCTCAAAAAGTAATCAGGTTGATAGATGAAGAAAAACTCCTGTAAAAAAATTCTTTTTATTACTTTAAGCAACATCGGCGACGCGGTTTTGACCACACCGGTATTAGGCTTGCTTGTCAAAGAATTGCCTAATGCTGAAATTACGGTTATGGCTTCCAATCAATCAGCGGAACTTTTTTTGGGCAATCCCGCTTTGCGCGAAGTAATTATATGGCGTAAATCCCGCGGATTAAAAGAGAAAATCAATCTTGTGCTTGAATTGCGGCGTCGAAAATTCGACATGGTTATAGATTTGAAAAATACTTTTTTAAGCCCTTTTTTAAACGCGAAATACAAAACACCTTTACGCAGAAAAATAGGAGAGAGGATTTATAAAAAAGATGTCTTTCTTAATTTGCTGAAAGACGTATTTGAAAAAAGTTTTAAAGCGGATTTAGGCATAAAAGACGTTCCTTTTTATATTTGGATTTCAGACGAAGACAAACAGGCGGCGGAAAACCTGTTAAAAGAATGTTTCGGTTCGGAACAAGAAAAATTCATAACCATAAGCCCTTTCGCGAAAAGCGATACTAAGACCTGGCCAATTGATAATTTCGCTAAAGTTATACAACGCTTTAATGAGGATACTAAATACAAAATTATTTTAGTCGGTGCTGAATCTGACAGGGAAAAATGTGAGGAACTGGCGCGGTCCTCGGCAGTTGAACTTTATAATTTGTGCGGTAAAACAAATTTAAAAATGCTGGCATGGATACTTAAAAAAAGCTCTTGTCTTGTTTCCAACGACAGCGCTGCTATGCATATAGCCGCGGCGATGGATGTGCCTGTTACGGCAATATTCGGGCCTACCGATGATAAGAAATACGCTCCGCCGGCTAAAATCCACAGGATAATCACGGCTCCTTTAAATTGCCGTCCCTGCGAGAAAGCCCAATGTGTTTTTGGGAAGAAACCCGCGGATTGCCTTAACAACATAACTGTGGATGAAGTGGTGGAGAAGATAGAAGAAATATTAAGGTAGGGACAGCTCGCGAGCTGTTCGTTATAAATAAATTTAAAAATAAAATCGTAGGGACACGGCGTGCCGTGTCCGCAGTAAATAATCAATTGTGAATAGTAGTGGCCAACGCCTGCCTGCCGGTAGGCAGGGCTATTAGTCCGATAATAATAGATATTGTAGCGGTTGTCATCTCTCTTCCCATTTTCAGACGAAATTTGGTCAAGCCTTGACAAATGTATATAATTGATATATACTAAATTTACTATGCTTAATATGGATAAACTCATAAAATGTGGTGGTTTTCAGTGGGATGAAGCTAATTTTGAGAAGAATTGGCTTAAACATCAAGTAACAGCATCTGAATCGGAACAAATATTTTTTAATCAGCCTTTGATAATAGCTGATGATGTAACACATTCTAAAGATGAAGAAAGATATTACGCCTTAGGTAAAACAGATGAGCAAAGGATGTTGTTTGTTGTTTTCACTATACGGAGAAATTTAATAAGGGTTATTTCAGCAAGGAATATGAGCAAAAAAGAAAGGAGGATTTATAAAACATTATGGAAAAAAACAAGTTAAAATTTAAAAATGAAGATGAAGAACGGGAATTTTGGAGTAAGCATGATTCAGCCGATTATGTTGATTGGTCGAAAGCTAAGAAAATTCTTTTGCCGAAATTAAAACCATCAGTTAAAACAATTTCTATAAGGCTTCCGCAAATAATGATAGAAGAACTTAAACTAATTGCCAATAAAAAAGATGTACCCTATCAATCTCTTGTGAAAATATTTTTAGCCGAAAAAATCAAGAAAGAGCTTGGGTCTTCCAGCCGTACTTAATTAAAAATCATGGATTTCAAGGGTATAAACCTTAATCTTTTATGTAACCCCACGGCTATGTCTGAGTGGTTATATTTTATAATGACAAATGAATAACAACCTAAAACCAAACAGAATTTTAATAGTTAGGACGGATAGGATTGGAGATGTTTTGCTTTCTACGCCGGTTATTAAGGCAGTGCGGGAGGCGTTCCCAACGGCTTATATCGCCATGATGGTCAGGCCTTATACTAAGGACATTGTTTCGGGAAATCCTTTTTTAAACGAAGTTATTGTTTATGACAAAGACGGGCCGCAGAAAGGTTTTTTCGGAAACCTGAAATTTGCCTCAGGGCTTAGAAAAACGAAGTTTGATTTGGCGATTATTCTTCATCCTACTAATCGAGCGCATTTGATATCGTGGGCGGCCCGAATACCTGTAAGACTGGGTTATGATCGTAAACTGGGATTTTTATTGACGAAAAAAGTCTTTCATAAAAAACAGCTGGGTTTAATGCACGAGGCAGAGTATAATCTTGAATTGCTGAAAGAGATAGGCATAGAAGCTAAAGATAAAACCCTTTTTATGCCGGTAAAGCCGGAAGATGAAAAATGGGCTGATGGATTTTTACGAGAAAATAAAATAAGTAAAGATAACCCTTTGGTTTGTGTTCATCCGGCGGCGAGTTGTGTTTCAAAGAGATGGCCGGTTGAAAAATTCGCGCGTCTGATAGACGGCTTAACTGAAAAACTGGAAGCTCAGGTGGTTGTTTTTACCGCGGAGAGTGACGCGAAAATTATAGAAGAAATTTCTCGATTGAGCAGGTATAAAAAATTTTTTATTTTAAAAGGAGTTGGCTTGCCGAAAATAGCCGCGCTTTTGAAAAAGAGCAGGCTTTTAATTTCCAATGATTCGGGACCGGTGCATGTCAGTGTCGCGGTGGGTACGCCTGTGATTGCCATTTTCGGACGCAAACAGCCGGGCCTAAGCCCGAAACGCTGGGGGCCATTGGGCAAAAAAGACGTTGTTTTGCATAAAGACTCAGGTTGCGCGGTGTGTTTGGCTCATAATTGTCAGAGTAATTTTAAATGTCTTGAGATGATAGAAGTAAAGGATGTGCTTAATGCGGCTGGAAAGATTCTCTAAAATATTAGTAGTTAATCCTTACGGTATCGGGGACGTTCTTTTTATGACGCCGCTTATCAGGCAGATAAAAAAGAGTTTCCCTGACGCTTATCTGGCCTGTCTTTTGGGTTCGCGCACGAAAGAGATTTTGGAGATGAATCCTTATGTTGACGAAATTTTTACTTTCGATAAAGGTTTGTTTGACAGAAGTTCTTTTAAAAATAGAATTAAAATACTTTTCCCTCTTTTGAGAAAATTGAGAAGTAAACGCTTTGAAGTGATGATTGATATTTCCAACGCTCCTGAGTATTCTTTTTTGGCTAAATTTTTTCTGGGGATAAAAATAAGGGCGGGTTTAGATTATAAAAAAAGAGGTCGTTTTTTAAACCGTAAAATTAAATTAACCGGCTATGAAGGTAAACATGTCATTGAGTATTATCTTGATTTAATCAAGCTTATGGGGCTTGAGGCTGACGATAAAAAAATAGATTTGTATCTTACCGAAGAAGATGAAAAATTCGCCGCGGGTTTTCTCAAAGAAAACGGTGTAGCGGAGGGAGAAAAATTGTTTGGTATTGTTCCCGGCGGCGGGAAAAGCTGGGGGGATAACGCGGTGTATAAGCAATGGCCGGTTGAAAAATTCGCGCTAGTAGGCGATGAAGTTTACCGGTGCTATGGGTTGAGGACTATAATTTTCGGTGGACCAGATGAGCTTGAATTGACAAACCGGACGCGAAAGCTCATAAAGCACGAATGTATAAATTCCTGCGCGAAGACCGGTATAAGGCAATCCGCGGCTTTAATGGGGATGTGCGAACTCGTTCTTGCCAATGACAGCGGGCCTTTGCATATAGCTGTAAGCCGGGGAGTAAAGACGGTTTCCATTTTTGGACCGGTGGATGAAAAAGTTTACGGGCCCTACCCGCCTTCGGATAAGCACAAGGTTTTAACCGCCGCGGTTGATTGCCGGCCGTGCTACCGCAGGTTTAAATTCAATAAATGCGCTTCACAAAAATGCTTGTTTAATATAAGCCCTGAAGAAGTTTTTAAGGCTATTGTGGAAATTTTGTGTTAATTCAGGGATTCACGCCTTTAATCGACTTCGTTTGACACGTAATATTGCTTGTGTTATAATAACCAAAATTATTAGAACTTAATGAAATAAAAGCATATACGAGAAAAATGAGTGAAAAAATAAATACAATAATTTCTAAATTTAATAAAGCCAAAGTGCTTGTTATAGGCGATTTGATTCTGGACGAATTTATCTGGGGAGAGGTTAACCGTATTTCTCCGGAGGCGCCGGTTCCGGTCGTAAAGGTTAAGTCTCAGTCTTATATGCCCGGGGGCGCGGCCAACGTGGCAAATAATATAACTGCTTTTGGAGGCAAGGTTTATCTGGCCGGTATAATCGGGCGGGATGTTAACGGCGGAATTCTGATGGAAGAATTAAAAAAACGCGCTGTCAATATCGAGGGTATAATTGAAGATACTACGCGTCCGACGACACTAAAAACCCGCATTATCGCTCACAGTCAGCAGGTTGTGCGAATAGACAGAGAGAACAGCGAGCACATTTACGGACACGCGCTTGACCGAATAGTTAATTTTGTGAAAAATAAAATCGAGGAAGTAGATTCGGTTTTGATAGAAGATTACGGCAAAGGAGTTATTACTCCCATATTTTTAAAAAAAATAATAGCGCTGGCTAAACGGCATAAAAAATACATTACCGTTGACCCCAAAGAAGATCATTTTTCTTATTACAAGCACACGACTGTAATTACTCCTAATAAATACGAGGCTTATGCCGCGGCGGGTATAAAAGACGACACTGAGGAAGGATTGAAAAAGTGTGGTTCTATACTCCTGAAAAAATTAAAATGTGAAGCCGTTCTTGTTACACTCGGTGAAAAAGGGATGTGTCTTTTTGAAGACAATAAAGATATGATGCATATAAAAACCACGGCGCAGAATGTTTACGATGTTTCCGGAGCGGGCGATACGGTAATAGCGACATTGACGTTGGCGTTGTCTGCCGGAGCGAAAATGAGGGAATCGGCTTTCTTGGCTAATTGCGCGGCCGGTATTGTCGTGGGTAAAGTGGGCACGGCTGTTTGTAATACTGAAGAATTGCGGGAGAAAGTAAAAGTAGTGCAAAAAATAGAGACAAGATAATGAAAGTTATAGGCGTCATTCCGGCGCGTTTGAATTCACAGCGTCTTAAAAATAAAGTTCTGAAACCGATTTGCGGCAAACCGCTTTTGTGGTATACATGGCAGGGGGCGAAAAAGGCGTCTCTTTTAGATAGAGTAATAATCGCCTGCTGTGATAAGGAAGTCGAAGAAGCGGCTTTAAAATTCGGAGCCGAGGTTTTTCCGACTGACCCGAATCATAAAAGCGGGACCGACCGGATAGCCGAAGTTGCCGCGGGCATAGATTGCGATATCATACTAAATATACAGGGTGATGAGCCGTTGATAAAAGGGGAAACTCTGGATGCGGTGGCGCGGGTTTTGATTGATAACCCTGATGAAGTTATGGCATCGGCGGCGTTTGGCATGACGGAAAAAGAAACGCTTGAAAACGAGAACGTTGTTAAAGTGGTGCTTGATAATAACGGATACGCGCTTTATTTTTCGAGAAGTCTCATTCCGTATCAGTTAAATAAGGAAGAAAACGTTAAATATTTTAAACACATAGGTATTTACGCCTACAAAAAAGATTTTCTGCTTAAATTCAGTAAAATGCCCCAAACCCCGCTTGAAAAAATCGAAAGATTGGAACAGTTGCGTGTGATTGAAAATTCGTTTAAAATAAGAATTATAGAAACAGATCGTGATAGCGTAGGCGTTGATACCGAAGAAGATTTTAAGAAAGTCGAAAAAGTAATAAATGATAATTTCGTAGGGTTCAGGCATGCCTGAACCGTTAATCAAAAAGAACAAAATGACAGCACTTAAAAAAATAGATTATTCTGATATTACTAAAAAATTTTTTGTCATTGCCGGTCCCTGTGTTATAGAATCCAAGGAACACGTCTTTTTTATGGCGGAGAAACTGCTTGAAATCTGCGTTAAAAATGAAGTTCCTCTGATTTTCAAAGCCAGCTATGACAAAGCCAATCGTTCTTCGGTGAAATCATACCGCGGTCCCGGTATTAAAGAAGGTCTTAAGATACTTCGTGATGTGAAATCGAAATTTGGATTGCCTATTATCTCGGATGTTCATAATGAAAAAGAAGTTAAAGAAGCGGCGAAAGTGCTTGATGTTTTGCAAATTCCGGCGTTATTGTGCAGGCAGACCGATTTGATAAGTGCTGCGGCAAAAACCGGTAAAATGATAAATTTAAAAAAGGGGCAGTTTATCGCGCCTCAGGACATGAAGAACATTGTCGAAAAAGCGGAAGCCGGAGGCAATAGACAGATTTTGTTGACCGAAAGAGGAACGATGTTCGGTTACAATAATTTAGTGGTCGATATGAGATGTTTTAAACAATTGAAAGAGTCAGGGTATCCTGTGGTTTTCGACGCGACGCATTCGGTACAACTTCCGGGCGCTTTGGGAAAAGCCTCGGGCGGTGAACGAAAATATGTGTCTGTTCTGGCTAAAGCCGCGGTTGCCGCGGGAGTGGACGGTCTTTTTCTTGAAATTCATGACAATCCCCAAAAAGCTCTTTGTGACGGCCCCAATATGATTGATTTAAAAACATTCGAAAATTTATTGAGTCAGGTAAAAGCCATAAATAATATCGTAAGGGAATAAGATGATAGTTAAGCGTGCTAAAGAAGTAATAGATATCGAAATCAGAGCCATAAAAGTTCTTAAGGAAAGAATAAATAAGGATTTTCTGAAAGCGGTTGATTTAATCGCGGCTTGCGGGGGAAAAGTTATCGTTACCGGCATTGGCAAGCCGGGAATGATAGCCCGTAAAATTTCAGCTACTTTATCTTCAATAGGAGTTCCCAGTATATTTTTGCATCCTGCCGAAGCCATTCATGGAGATTTGGGAATGGTGAGCAAAAAAGATGTTATTATAGCGCTTTCCAACAGCGGTGAGACCGAGGAAATAATAAGACCCATAGCGACTATTAAAAAAATAGGGGCGGTAATTATTTGTATCTGCGGAAATAAAAAATCAACGTTGGCTAAAGAAAGTGATTATTTTATAGATGTTACCGTGGAAATGGAAGCGTGTCCGTTAGGATTAGCTCCTACCGCGAGCACTACCGCCATGCTTGTAATGGGTGACGCGCTGGCGATGAGCGTTTTGGATAAAAAAGGTATAAAGAAAGAAGATTTTGCCTTTTATCATCCCGGCGGAAGTTTAGGTAAAAAATTATTAAAAATCGAAGAAATAATGAGAAAGGGAGACGACTTGCCGATAGTTAAAGAAGACGAAACGGTGAAAGACGTTTTGCTTGAAATCACGCGGGCTCGAACAGGCTGTGCGTGCATAGTGGATAAAAAAGGTAAGTTAACCGGTATTTTTACCGACGGCGATTTGAGGCGTAATTTGGAAAAAGAACCGAATTTGATTTCTTTTAAAGTAAAACAGGTGATGACGCCTAATCCGCTCACTATAGAAAAAGGCAGTTTGGCGGGTGACGCGCTGAACATGATTAAGGAAATGAAGATAGATGAAGTGCCGGTGGTTGATAAACAGCATCGTCCTGTTGGATTGATAGATGTTCAGGATTTTATCAAAATAGGATTTATACAGGAAAAAACTTAAATTGTAGATAATAAAAAAAGATTGAGTTATAATGGAGTTATAAATATGGAAATACGGGACAGGGCTAAAAAAGTAAAAGCGGTTATTTTTGACGTGGACGGAGTTTTGACGGACGGAAAATTAGCTTACGGCAATTTCGGAGATGAACTGAAATTTTTTGACGTTCAGGACGGATTGGGTATGCAGCTGCTTAGAGAGGCGTCCATATACACTTTTATCATAAGCGGTAAATCTTCTAAAATTACTTCCAAAAGAGCCATAGAAACGAAGATAACCAAGGCCTTTCAGAATATCGGCGACAAGTTAGCTGTTTATGAAAAAATAAAGAAAAAATTCGATTTAGCCGATGAAGATTTCTGTTGTATCGCCGACGATCTGCTTGATTTACCGGTTATATCAAGAGTAGGATTTGCCTGTGCCGTTTTCAACGCGCAGGATGAGATAAAAGAAAAAGCTCATTATGTTACTGCCAGAAGCGGGGGCAACGGGGCGGCGAGAGAAGTTATCAATATTATTCTGAAAGCTCAGAATAAGTGGCCGGAAGTTACCAAGAAATATTTTAAGTGATATAAAATGGAACGAAAATTTTTAAAAATCTTTTTTATTTTGACGGCAATTTGTTTTATTGGCGGATGCAAAGGCGCAATAAATACCGAAGAAGTGTCGGAAAATTCCGAAATACAAGATGCTCTCGGTGAAAATACCGACCAGAAAATCCTTACTTTTTCGCTTTCCGGCTTTTCAGAGATGGGCAAAAGAAGTTGGGATTTAAAAGGGGACTCGGCGGACATACTTACCAACAACGTAGTTTTGCTTGAAAATGTTCTTGGACATAGTTATACTAAAGAAAATACTATAACTCTGACTGCCGATAAGGGAGAATTCGATCAAAATAAAAGTAACTTACTGCTTAGAGATAACGTCGTAGGTATTGCCGATGACGGAGCCAAGGTTTTGACTGATGTTCTTAATTGGGACGCGACTAAGCGGGAAATTGATACCGACGCGTTTGTAAGAATAATAAGAGAAAATATGGAAGCTACCGGAGACGGTGCTTTTGGTCAGCCCGATTTAAAACAAATGCAGCTTAAGAAAAACGTGACCGTGGAATTAAAACCTGCTACGGTAATTACCTGTGACGGAGCGCTTGAAGTCGATACGTTAAACAACTCCGCTTTTTTTAATGACAACGTGATAGTGATTGATGAGCGCGGAAAAATATGGGCGGATAAAATAGAAGTTTATTTTGACCCAAAAGCGAAAACGATTAAGAAAGTTTTTGCCAAGGGAAACGTGAAAATTCTACGTGGTGAAAATATGACTTATAGTGAAGAAGCCATTTATGAAGCTGATTCAAAAATAATGACGTTAACCGGTAGGCCGAGGTTGGTTTTATATTCGAAAGAGGAATTAAATGCATTTACTGGAAACTAAAGGTTTAATCAAAAATTACGGCGGCAGACGAGTTGTTAACGAAGTTCGTATAGAAGTAAAAAGAGGAGAAGTGGTAGGTTTGCTCGGTCCTAACGGAGCCGGCAAAACGACTACTTTTTATATGATAGTCGGGCTGGTTAATCCCGACGCGGGTAGTATCTTTTTCGATAATAAAAATATTACCAAGCTCCCTATGTATAGAAGAGCAAGATTGGGAATAGGTTATCTATCCCAGGAACCCTCCATTTTTAGAAAATTAAGCGTAGAAGAAAACATCATGAGTATTTTGGAAACTATAAAAATGTCAAGAGCGGAGAGAAAAAAAAGATTGGCCCAACTTCTTGACGAATTAAATATAAGTCATTTGGCTAAAAATAAAGCGTGTACTCTTTCGGGCGGAGAACGCAGACGCCTTGAAATTACCAGGGCGCTGGTGACAAATCCTTCTTTTATTTTATTAGATGAACCTTTCAGTGGGGTGGACCCAATAGCTGTTTTTGAAGTTCAGCAAATAATAGGTGAATTAAAATCCAAAGGGATGGGGATTTTATTGACTGATCATAGTGTAAGAGAAACCTTGGCCATAACCAATCGTTCTTATATTATGGCGGAAGGCAAGATTTTAATTTCCGGAGACGCGCAAACTTTGATCAATGATCCAAAAGCCAGGCAGATTTATCTGGGTGAAAAATTCACGATGTAAGGTAATGCTAAAATTTTTATGAAAGGATAGAAATAAAATAATTAATATGCAATTTACCCACCTGCCTACCGATTGGCAGGTATCTTGGAAATTGTATAAGATTAGCTATTACTGATTGAACTTTTGACAGAACGCGATATAAATAAAAGGAGGGATTATTTTGCAAGTAAGAATTGATGGTAGACATTTTACGGTAACACCGGATATCAAAAATAAGATAGAAGAAGGTGTAGGTAAATTCGATAAGTTTTTACACAATATTATAGAGGCGCATTTTATATTAGAAATAGAAAAATATCGCTATATTACCGAAGTAGTGGTTTTTGCTAAAAATATAGTTTTTAAATGCAGGGAGGTTGCCGATGACATGCATCTTTCGGTGGAAAAAGCGTTGCACAATATAGAATATCAATTGAGACAGCATAAAGCGAAAGTTAAAGAACATCAGCCCAAACATTCCAACAAAGAAATAGAAACAGAAATGGAAACAGAAACAGAAACAGAAACAGAAGTCTTATAAAAAAAGAGAATATGATTTTAGTGAATATTAGGGAGGTAACAAAGCAATGGACATTATGGATTTTTTAAACGAGAAAGCTATTTCAGCCGATTTAAAGTCCAGCACCAAGAAAGAAATTATTGAGGAATTAATTAATCTGTTGGTAAAAACAGGGGAGATTAAAGATAAAGCTCAAATCGTGAAGATTTTGTTAGAGCGCGAATCTCTAGGTTCCACTGGTATTGGTCAGGGGATAGCGATTCCTCACGGCAAATCAGATAAGGTGAAAAAATTGGTGGCCGCGTTTGGGATTTCTAAAGAAGGTGTTGATTTCGAATCGTTGGATGGGGAGCCGGTTTATATATTTTTCCTTTTAATCGCCCCATTAGATTCGGCAGGCCCTCACTTAAAGGCTTTAGCTAGAATATCAAAACTTTTGAGAGACCGTTTTTTTAGAGAAACTTTAAGAAATGCCGAGTCAGAAAAAGAACTTATAGAGATTATCAAAAGAGAAGATACGAGAAGATAATTGGATATTGCCATGTATCGAAATAAAATTCGATACATGGCAACCTTGAAAAGTCACACGTGATGTAGTATTTTAAATTTAAAGTTTTTACGAAATAGGCATTAATAATGAATATAGTAAAATGGCTTTACCCTGGCATGGGCATAAAAAGATGGATTTTGGTTGTAGCGCTGGGAATAATAATGATAGCTGTAGGGGGTTGGTATTGGTTATCCCAGGAAAATATGCCGGTTGTTGTTATCGGGGGTATGGATTTAATTATAGGTATTATTTTAGTTATTATAGGCACAAAACGAATAATACATAATTTTATAAATGCTTTTTTGCCCGGTACCGAAGATAATATCGCTGATATTGTTTATAAAAGAAGACAATTAAGAAACGGTCCTAGATTGGTGGCTATCGGCGGGGGTACTGGTTTATCTGTTTTATTAACAGGGCTTAAAAAATATTCGGATAATATAACGGCTGTTGTAACAGTGGCGGATGACGGAGGTTCTTCGGGAAGATTAAGAGAACAGTATGATATTTTGCCGCCGGGTGATATACGTAATTGTCTTGTGGCTTTAGCGGATACAGAGCCTTTAATGAGGGATTTATTTCAATTTCGCTTTGATGAGGGCGGGGAGTTGGCGGGACACAGCTTCGGTAATCTTTTCATAATGGCTATGAGCAGACTTACCGGTGATTTCCAGAAGGCAATTGAAGAATCAAGTAAAGTTCTAGCTATCAGGGGAAGGGTAATTCCGTCGACTTTAAATAAAGTTGTTCTATCTGCTCAGTTGGAAGACGGTTCTAAAGTAATGGGACAGGCTAACATTGCCGACAGCCGGATCCCCATCGAGAAAATTTTTTTAGTGCCGGAAAAATGCCGCGCGAATGAAGAAGCTTTAAAGGCTGTCAGAAGAGCAAAGGCTATAGTTTTGAGCGCGGGAAGTTTGTTTACCAGTATATTGCCAAATCTTTTAGTTGAAGAGTTGCGGCAGGAAATTATAAATTCAAGGGCTATAAAAATATACGTTTGTAATGTAATGACTCAGAACGGAGAGACAAGTGGATTTAAAGCCTCCGATCACTTGAAGGCTTTAATAAAGCATACGCATCCTGAATTGATTGATTATGTCATAGTTAATAAAGCTGTTATACCGGCTGAATTCATAAAAAGATACAAGGAAGAAAATGCTTTTCCCGTCGAACCGGATACGCAAGCTATAGAACGCATGGGATATAAAGTTATGGAAGACGAAGTAATTAGTACTGTAGATTATATCCGTCATGATTCTGAAAAATTAGCAAGAATAATTAATCGGATTTTAAAAAAAGAATCGGTGGTTTTTTAAATATGTTAGTAGAAAAGAATATTATTATAAGTAATAAAGAAGGATTGCATGCCCGCCCGGCAGCTTTATTCGTTCAGATAGCAAATAAATATAGTTCCGAAATTAGTATAACCAAAGATGACGAGACGGTAAACGGAAAATCTATCATGGGCATATTAATGCTGGCCGCGGGAGAAGGCAGTAAAATTACTATTAAAATTAATGGTGATGACGCTGAACAAGCTATCTTGGAACTTGAAAAATTGCTATTGGAAAAGGAAGAGGTTTAATTATGTTAAAGGGTATACCGGCTTCTCCAGGGATTACGATTGGCAAGGCATTTTTGCTTGACAGTGAAAAATTGACGGTTCAAAAGCGCAAGATTACCAATGAAGAAATACCGTTTCAGATTACCCGTTTTGAAGAGGCTCTTATCCAAACGCGGCTTGAAATACTTAAAATACAAAAAAGAATAGAAAAGGAATTAGGCGCGGAACATAGTGAAATTTTTGACGCGCATCTTCTTGTCTTAGAAGACAGAACTTTAATTGAAGAAGTAATTGCGAGGCTTAAAAAAGACAAGTGGAATATAGAATACATTTTTTCTAAGGTTCTCGAAAAATATACCAGCGCTTTTTCGAAAATAAACGACGAATATTTGAAAGAACGTTTGAGCGATATTCAGGATGTAGGCAAAAGAATTTTAAAAAATTTGATGGGTAAAACCAAGGCTGTGCTTCAGGAATTAAAAGAAGCAGTTATCGTTGTCGCGTATGATTTATCTCCCAGTGATACGGCTATGATGCATAAGGAAAAAGTTCTCGGGTTTATTACAGATATTGGAGGAAGAACTTCTCATACTGCTATTATGGCGCGTTCTTTGGAAATTCCGGCCGTGGTAGGGATGGAAGAAGCTACTAAACGCGTAAAGAACGGAGACATTCTTATTGTAGACGGTATGCACGGGGTAGTTATAATAAATCCCAAAAAAGAGGTTCTTAAAAAATACCGTCAAGAAAGAGTGAAATTTGAAGCTTTTGAGAAAGAATTGGTTAAGCTTCGTGATTTGCCTTGTCAGACATTAGACGGAAAAAAAATAAAATTAGCGGCAAATATTGAACTGGCCGAAGAAGTGCCTTCAGTTATAGCTCATGGAGCAGATGGCATAGGACTATATAGGACCGAATATTTTTATATGAACAGAAAAGATTTGCCTACGGAAGAAGAGCATTTTGAGGCATATAAAAAAGTGGCGCAATCTTTGGCGCCTAATTCGGTAATTATCAGAACGCTTGATTTGGGAGGAGATAAATTTCTTTCCCAGCTGAAAGTGCCCAAAGAAATGAATCCTTTTCTTGGGTGGAGAGCCATAAGATTTTGTTTGGCGCGGCCGGATATTTTCAAAATTCAATTAAGAGCAATTTTGCGCGCCAGTTGTCATGGCAGGTTAAAAATCATGTATCCTATGATTTCAGGAATAGAAGAATTGAGACAGGCCAACAAAATATTAAACGAGGTTAAGGAAGATTTAAGAAAAAAAAGAATTCCTTTCGACGAGAATATGGAAGTGGGAGCAATGATAGAAGTGCCATCGGCGGCGATTATCTGCGATATTCTGGCAAAAGAAGTTGATTTCTTTTCTATAGGAACCAATGATTTGATTCAGTACTCTCTGGCAGTTGACCGCTCGAATGAAAAGGTAGCTTATCTTTATGAGCCCGCGCACCCCGCTTTATTGCGTCTTATTAAAAATATCATTGATACCGGACATAGGTACGGTGTTTGGGTTGGCATGTGCGGTGAAATGGCTGCTGAACCGGCTTTTTGTACTATTTTACTTGGTCTTGAATTAGACGAATTCAGCACAAGCGCGTCTGCGGTGCCTGAAATTAAAAAGGTTATTCGTTCAATGACTTTTTCGCAGGCAAAACAAATCGCGCAGCAAGCTTTAACACTTGAATCCGGCACAGAAATAGAAAAATTCGCGAAAAATAAATTAAAAGAAATATTGCCTGAGTTTGTAGTTTGATTTTCTGAAAACCGAGAACTAAAAACTAATAATTAATTAGCAAAGGGGGTTATGGTGAGCATATTAGATAAAATAAACGCGATTGAAAAGATTGATAAAGGTAATATGCGGCAATTGTTAACCGATTTTCCAATGCAGGCTGAAGAAGCAATTAATATTGGCAAAAAAGCTTCTTTGAGTGATTTAAAAACAGAGAAAATAGAAAACATTATTATTCTTGGTATGGGGGGGTCGGCTATAGGCGGAGATTTAATTAAGTGTGTTTTGCTTGAAAGAATAAAAGTTCCGATTATTGTAAACCGTAATTACACTCTGCCGGCTTTTGTATCTGAAAAATCACTTATTTTCGCGTGCAGTTATTCAGGTAATACAGAAGAAACTTTGAGCGCTCTTAATCTGGCAAAAAAAAGAAAAGCAAAGATAATCGCCTTGAGCAGTAACGGAGAGTTGGAAAAAATAGCTGAGCGGGAAAAGTTTGATTTTATAAAAATTCCCAGCGGGTTTCCTCCTCGATGCGCTTTAGGATATTCTTTTTTTCCGGTATTACTAATTTTATCCCGTCTAAAATTAGTTGAGATTTCCACTGATGAATTGGAAGAAACAATAGATATCCTTAAACAAATAGAAAAAGAAATTAACCCAAAAATAAATATGTCCGGAAATACGGCAAAAAAAATAGCGTTGAAACTTTTTAAAAAAATGGTTGTAATTTACGGTTGGGCGGATTTTTATGAAGTCGCGGCATATCGTTTTCGCTGTCAGTTAGCCGAGAATAGTAAAAATTTCGCTTCGCATCATTTGATGCCGGAGATGAATCATAACGAAATTATGGCATGGCACTATCCGGAATCATTATTAAGGAAAATAGAAGTTGTGTTTTTAATGGATAAGGCGCAACATGAAAAAATAACTAAAAGAATAGATATATTAGCGCCTGTTATAGAAAAGAAAGCGGGCGGCATTACCAATATTTTTACAAAAGGAGAAAGTTTACTTGCTAAAATATTTTCTTTGATATATACTTGTGACTTTATATCGTTTTATTTGGCAATTTTAAACAAAGTAAATCCTACACCCGTTGATACTATCTCGTATTTAAAAGAAAGGCTGATGAAATGAGAGCGATTATTTTAGCCGCCGGTTACGGCACTAGATTGTATCCTTTAACCAAAGATACTCCTAAGCCCCTGCTTAACATAAATGGCAAACCGATTTTGGAACATATTTTAAAAAGCATAGAAAGTATTAGCGATATCACCGGTGTTTCTGTTGTTACCAACGCCCGTTTTTTCGATAAGATTTCAAAATGGGTAATTAATTATGAAGGTCGTTTGAAAGTTGATGTGGTGAATGATCTTACTACTTCCAACGATAACAGGTTGGGAGCCATAAAAGATATAGAATTTACCGTTAAACAAAATAATATCAACGAGGATGTTTTAATAATTGCCGGCGATAATCTGTTCGATTTGGATATGAAAAGTTTTGTGGAATTTTCTTTGGATAAGGTTGAATGTGACGGCGTTGTTTGCGTTTATGATGTTAAAGATATAAAGAAGGCTTCTCTTTACGGTATCGTAGGAATTGATGAAAATAATGTGGTTACCGGTTTTGAAGAAAAGCCGGCAAATCCCGCTTCTACTCTGGCGGCCATGGCTATTTATTATTTTCCGGCAAAAACATTGAAAATAATATCCGAATATCTTACTAATGAAGCAAAAACAGATGCCCCCGGATTTTTTATAAAATGGCTTTCTGAAAAGGGAAAAATTTATGCTTATGTTTTCGAAGGCAAATGGTTTGATATAGGCAGTATAGAGTCTTATAAGCAGGCAGAAGCGGTTTGGAGTAAGTAAAAATTTAAAAAAAGGGAGAGAGAAAAATGACGCGAGAAAAAAACAAATATCTTTTTACGTCGGAATCCGTAACGGAGGGACATCCTGATAAAGTTGCCGATCAGATTTCAGACGCTATCTTGGATGCTATTTACGCCAAAGATCCTAACGGCAGAGTTGCCTGTGAGACATTGGTAAGCACAGGATTGGTTATTGTAGCCGGTGAGGTGACTACTTCCTGTTATGTAGAAATACCGAAAGTAATCAGGCAGACTATAAAAGATATAGGTTACGATAAACCGGAATATGGTTTCGATCATTTAACTTGTGGTGTTTTGACCTCTATTCAGGAGCAGTCTCCGGATATTGCCATGGGGGTTGACGTTGGAGGGGCCGGAGATCAAGGTATGATGTTTGGATATGCCACAAACGAAACAAAAGAATTAATGCCTTTACCGATAGTACTTGCTCATACGTTAACCCGCAGGCTCGCTGAAGCAAGAAAGAAAAAAATTCTGAATTATCTTCGTCCAGACGGGAAATCGCAGGTAACTATAGAATATCATGACGGACAGCCCAAAAGAATAGAAGCTATAGTGTTGAGCGCTCATCACAGCAAAGATGTTACTTTGAAACAGATAAAGAGTGATTTATTGCGCGCGGTCATAAAAGAAGTTATCCCAGGAAATTTAATGGATAAAAATACTAAAATTTTTATTAATCCTACCGGTAGATTTGAAGTCGGCGGTCCGCAGGGAGATACGGGAGTTACCGGCAGAAAAATTATCGTTGATACCTATGGCGGGGTAGGAAGCCACGGCGGCGGTTGTTTTTCCGGTAAAGACCCCAGCAAAGTTGATCGTTCTGCTTCTTATTACGCGCGTTACGTTGCCAAAAATATCGTGGCTTCAGGCTTGGCCGATAAATGCGAAGTTCAGATTGCTTATGCTATTGGTGTGCCTGAGCCGGTTTCTATTATGGTAAATACTTTCGGCACCGGCAAAATTTCAGAAGTAAAAATAACTAAACTGGTCCGCGAAAATTTTGATTTAACACCGAAGGGGATAATAACAAACCTTAAACTCAGAAGACCCATTTATAAAAGAACTGCCGCCTATGGGCATTTTGGAAGAATGGAAGAAGGCTTTACCTGGGAAGAAATTGATAAAGCGCTACAGTTAAAAGAAGCCGCGAAGCATAGTTAAAACTAAAGTGTTGTTGTACCCCCGCAGATTTCTTTGAAATCTATGCGCGGGGGTTAATTCTCCCCATCGTTTTGTTTCGCTTTTGCGAAGCAAAACGAAACAGTGGGGATCATTAAGGAGATTTGATAAATGAAGTTTGATATTAAAAATAGTGATTTAGCCAAAAAAGGATATTTGAGGATTGAGTGGGCAAGAGAAGATATGCCTGTTTTAAATTTAATAAAAGAGCGTTTTAAAAAAGAAAAGCCGCTTAAGAATACTAAAATTGCCTGCTGTTTACACGTAACGACGGAAACAGCTAATTTGATGATTACGCTAAAAGAAGGTGGAGCGGATGTTGTTCTGTGCGCCTCCAATCCTTTAAGCACACAGGATGATGTTGCCGCTTCTTTAGTAAAAGATTATAAAATTCCTGTTTTTGCCATAAAGGGAGAGGATAATAAAACATATTATTCTCATTTGAACAGTGCTCTTGATATGAAGCCGCATATAACCATGGATGACGGAGCCGATTTAGTTTCAACTCTTCATACTAAAAGAAAGGTTTTGATAGACGAAATAATAGGCGGGACAGAAGAAACCACAACCGGTGTAATTCGTTTAAAAAGTTTGGAAGCTCAGGGGAAACTTTTATTTCCTTTGATTGCTGTTAACGATGCCGATACCAAGCATTTTTTTGATAACCGTTACGGCACCGGGCAGTCCACCATTGACGGTATAATTCGCGCTACCAATAGATTGTTGAGCGGTTCGGCATTTGTGGTTTGCGGTTATGGATGGTGCGGCAGAGGAGTGGCGATGCGCGCCCGTGGAATGGGGGCCAATGTAATCGTTTGTGAAATAGACGCGTTAAAGGCGCTTGAAGCTGTGATGGACGGTTATAGAGTTATGCCTCTGAAAGAAGCCGCGAAAATAGGAGATATTTTTACTACTTTAACCGGTGATATAAATGTTGTCGCTAAGGAACACTTTCAATTGATGAAAGACGGAGCTATCGTATGCAACTCAGGACACTTTAATGTGGAGATTGATATAAAAGGGTTAAAAAGTATAAGTAAAAAAGTAAGAACAGTCAGGGATTTTGTAGAGGAATATACGCTGAAGAACGGCAGGAAAGTGAATTTATTAGGACAAGGAAGATTAATAAATCTTGCCGCCGCGGAAGGACACCCCGCGTCTGTTATGGATATGAGTTTCGCGAATCAGGCTTTAAGCGCGGAATTCATGAAAAAGAATGCCGCAAAATTAGAGAATAAAGTTTATAAAGTTCCGGAAGACATCGATAAAAAAATAGCCGAGCTGAAGCTTGCGGCTATGGGTATAAAAATTGACAAATTGACAAAAGAACAAGAGCGGTATTTAGTATCATGGGAGATGGGGACGTAAAAAGTATCAAAGTGTTATCACTCGTTGTACGAGAGGTTCTAATAAAATGAATATTTTAAAAACAGCGGTATTGTTTACTTTATTGACGTTACTTTTAATTTGGGTAGGCAGAGTCGTAGCCGGTACACAGGGTATGTTGGTAGCGTTTTGTTTTGCCCTGATTTTAAATGTGGTGAGTTATTGGTACAGCGACAAGATTGTTCTTGCCATGTATCGAGCGAAAGAAATCGGCTATTCGCAAAATCCGAAAATTTTTAATATAGTTAAGAAATTAACCGAACAAGCTAATTTACCGATGCCTAAGTTGTATGTTATACCCGCGCAGACACCAAACGCTTTCGCGACCGGAAGGAATCCTCATCACGCGGCGATAGCGGTAACCGAAGGCATTTTAAGCTTGCTGAATGAGGATGAGTTAGAAGGTGTTTTAGCGCATGAACTTGCGCATGTAAAAAATAGAGACATTCTTATAAGTTCCGTTGTTGCTACGGTAGCCGGCGCTATATTTTTATTAGCCAATATCGCTCGTTACAGCGCTATTTTCGGCGGTGTCGGCGGCAGGCGCAGGGACAGTAATGTAATTGGGCTTTTAATAGTAAGCATTGTAGCTCCCATATCCGCGATGTTAATTCAACTGGCGATTTCGCGCGCGGGAGAATTTAGGGCGGATAGAAAAGGCGCGTTATTAAGTAAAAAACCGCTTTCTTTGGCTTCCGCTCTTGAAAAATTACATTTTCTTTCTCAGAGAAAACCGTTATCTTCAAATCCTACTACGGCACATCTTTTTATAGTAAATCCTTTAAGCGGGAAAGGTATCGCGGCTTTATTCAGTACTCATCCTTCAGTAGGAACCAGAATAGAAAAATTAAAACAAATCGCGAAGGAAATATAAAGATAGATTATGAATATTAAAAAAATAAAAAGAATAGCGGTTTTAACCAGTGGCGGAGATTGTTCAGGAATGAACGCGGCTATACGCAGTGTTGTGCGTTCCGGTATATATCACGGATTAGAAGTATATGGTGTATTTCGTGGTTACGAAGGATTGATGTCGGGGGATATAAAAAAAATGACCCGTCGTTCCGTCGGCAATATAATAGGCCGGGGCGGCACATTTCTTAAAACAGCAAGGTCTTCGGCGTTTTTAACCGAAGAGGGAAGAAATAAAGCCATAGCGGTGTTAAAGGAAAAAAAGATAGACGCATTGGTGGTTATCGGAGGAGACGGTTCTTTCAGAGGAGCGCATGTGTTAAGTTCTGAGTGTAAAATTCAAACCATAGGTATACCTGGAACTATTGATAATGATTTAAACGGTACGGATTTTTCCATAGGAACGGATACTGCCGTAAATGTGGCTTTAGGAGCGATTGACAAAATACGTGATACGGCGACGAGTCTTGAAAGAATATTTGTTGTCGAGGTTATGGGTCACAATCTAGGTTATATAGCTTTGCAGGTTGGTTTGGCTGGTGGGGCTGAAGAAGCCATAGTGCCTGAGTTCGGATATGATATCAACGCAATGGTAAATGACATAAAAAAAGGCCGAAAAAAAGGAAAAATTTCGTGGATCATAATTGTGGCGGAGGGAGCCGGTTCAGCCGGTAAAATAGGTGAAGAAATAAAAGAATTGAGCGGTTTCGAAGTAAGAGTCGTTGTTTTGGGGCATATACAAAGAGGCGGCGATCCTACGTCTATGGATAGAATTTTAGCGGCTAGGTTTGGAGAAGCCGCTATAGAAGCCTTACTTGAAGGACATACGGGTAAAATGGTAGGTATAGTTGCCGATAAAATTAAATTAGTTGATTTTGAATATGCTTGCAAGGGTAGTAGAAATTTAAGTAAAGAGCAGTACAAACTTCTCAAAATCCTTTCGTATTAAATTAGTCTATGGTAGGGGTCATGGTAGGGGTCAGGTCTTCACATTTGACAAGTCATGGTAGGGGTCAGGTCTTCACATTTGACAAAATAGTTTTAGTATGATAAAATCCTTTTTGATTTAAGTTTTAATTTTAAATTAGAAGGGATTTTTTTTATGGCAAGACCATTGAGAATTGAGTATGCGGGGGCTTTTTATCATATTATTCAACGCGGCAATGAAAGAAGTAATATTTTTAGGGCAGACGAAGACAATGATAAGTTTTTGGAATATATAGGAATTGTTTGCCGGCGGTACAATATATTTCTTCACTCATTTTGTCTGATGGATAATCATTATCATCTTATATTAGAAACAAAAGAAGCTAATTTAACGAAAGCAATGCATTTTTTAAATGCAAGCTATGCTATATATTTTAATACCAAAAACAAGAGAGCTGGACATTTATTTCAAGGCAGATATAAAGCTATATTAGTACAGGCGGATGAATATTTACATCAGTTATCGAAATATATACATCTAAATCCTGTGAGAATAAAAAGGGTAAAAGATCCCGCGGAATATCATTGGTCGAGCTGCAAATTTTTTACAGGAGATATAAAAGAGCCGTTTTGGTTGAATGTAAAATTTATTTTGTCTATGTTTGATGCCAATATTAAAAAAGCAAAGATTGGATACAGAAATTTTGTTGTGGATAATATGGGCAAAGAGGCGGATATAATAAAAAATAATATAAGCGGCGGGTTGATTTTGGGAAATAAAGATTTTGTCGAAAAAATAAAAGATAAGTATATCAAAGATGAATTGAGAGAGATCCCATATATTGAGAGTTTAAGGGGGCGGCCAAGTTTAACAGATATTCAAGTAAAAGTAAAAGAAGATATAAAAGATGAAAAGCTATCAAGGAAAATAGCTATATATTTAAGCCGAAGGTATGCAGGAAAGAGTTTAAATGAAATAAGCGAGTTCTATGAGAAATTGAGCTACACTGGAGTAAGTCAATTGTGTATAAGATTAGAACGAGATAGGAAAAAAAATAAGCAACTTGACCAAATAATAAAGAAAATAGAAAAAAAGATAAATGTGGAATGTGAAGACATTACCCCTTAAGCACCATCATACCCCGCTTTTTGCGGACACTTCGTTTGTTAATAAACCGGACAGTTCATTATCCTATAACATTTAATAATCGCGTAGATGCATACAGAATACCGTAAATAATACTATCCCGATGTTTTTATACCCACCAAAATATTATGTTTTTAGCCCCACTTGTAGTAGCCGCAGGTTTTTTTTACACAACTTGTTGTGTTTCAATGAAAAAAGAGATTTTCCGCCTTGACAAGTATATGGGGTGAGGGTATACTTGTGGTATAAAGTGGAAGGAAGTGGGGGCAATGTTTTACGGAGAATTTTCTCATTCATTAGATAGAAAGAATCGCCTGATAGTACCTGCCAAATTTAGGGAGCTTTTACAAGAAAGCTATGCTGAAAAATTAATTATTACCAGAGGTTTAGATAGATGTCTTTTTGTTTTTTCTGAAGAGGAATGGAAAACTCAGGAAGTAAAATTTAAAGCTCTTCCCTTTACGAAAAGTGAATCAAGAAAATTTAATCGTCTTTATTTTTCCGGTGCTTGTGAGATGCAAATAGATAAGCAGGGAAGAATTTTAGTGCCGGCTTATTTAAAAACATACGCGGAAATTAAAAAAGATGTAGTACTGGTAGGGGTATCCAACAGAATAGAAATTTGGGCTAAAGATAAATGGGAAGAATTTTATTTGAACACAAAAGATTCTTTTGAAGAAATAGCCGAGCGGTTAATGGATGAGAAAGAAAGTAGTTAAAAAGAGAGGGGGTGGGTTAAATGACACAGAAACTTTTAGATGTTATGGATTTAGGTATTCCGATAGAAACTTTGAGAAAAACGCGTGATTTGAATAGTAATCTGGAATGTACCGGTATCAACCCATTCGAATTAAAAATTATTATTCGCACTACCGGAGCCGGTAAGTTGCTGAAAAGTTTCGATAGAAAGTGAAATACCCGGCGGCGCTTATATTATTCGCGTAAAGGCCGTGGTTTTGCGCCGTCGAAGTATAAAAATCCTGTCGGCTAATTTTAAACCGGCAGGAGTGAGAAAATGAGAGAAAACTATCATGTATCAGTTATGAGTAGAGAAGTTTTTACGTATCTAATGCCTCAACCGGGGCAGACGTTCGTAGACTGCACAGTGGGGTGCGCGGGCCATGCCGAACAGATTTTAAAAGCTATAATGCCGGGAGGCAGGTTGATAGGAATCGATCAAGATAAAGAAGCTTTGAAAATAGCTCAGGATAGATTGAAAAATTATGGCGATTGTTTGACCTTGGTGCATGATAATTTTTCAAATATAAAGAATATTCTGAAAAATTGTGGAGTTGAAAAAGTTCACGGCATATTATTTGATCTTGGGATTTCTTCTTTGCAAATAGATTCTAAAACCAGAGGATTTTCTTTTCAGCATGACGCGCCTCTCGACATGCGTATGAATCAGGAAAGTAAAATTACGGCTTTTGATTTAATAAATAACTTGACCGAAGATGAGCTTTGTAAAATTATATGGAATTACGGAGAAGATCGCTGGGCGCGAAAAATTGCCAGATTAATAGTTCTGGAGAGAAGAGAAAATCCCATAGTAACGACTTCACAACTTTCGAATATAATTTTGAGGGCGATATCTTTTAAGCGGAAAGAGAAAATTTCTCCGGCGACCAGAACTTTTCAAGCTTTAAGAATTGCCGTGAACAGGGAATTAGATACTCTTGAAAAAGGTTTAGATGAGGCTATCGATTTTTTAGAATCACAGGCAAGAGTTTGCGTGATATCTTTTCATTCTTTAGATGACAGGATAGTTAAAAGAATTTATAGAAAGAAAGCTCAGGAACATAAAATAAAAATTATTACAAAAAAACCGCTTGTTCCGAGCTGGCAGGAAATTCTGGACAATCCGCGTTCAAGAAGCGCCAAATTAAGAGTAGCCGAAAAAAACGGTATAATAAGATGAAAACACATAAATTTTTATTAACGATTTTTATAATAACAAGCGGCGCAATGCTTTACATAAATCAGCAGACCCGCGTTCTGTCAGCCGGTTATGAGCTTAAAAATAATCGGTCCGCGCGGGCGCATTTGCTTGACTGCCGGGAGAAGTTATTATATAATTTAGCTGAATTGAAATCTCCACAAAATTTGCATAAGCAGTTAGTTGTGCGGAATATTGATATGCAATGGCCTGGTCGAAATCAGGTAGTTAAAGTCGTTGAAACAAAGCCTGCGGTAGCAGTTATAGCTCAAAGAAACGGGAGAAGGTTTTTTGGATTTACCGTTGGCGAGGCACAGGCGCAAAATCTTAAGTAAAATCCCAAACATTTCTAAACGAGGAAAATCGTGTGCGTAGCAAGGTTTTTAACAGGCGGTTTGCTGTTGTTGTTGTTCTTTTCTTCTTTATCCTTTCTTTTCTCTTTTTGAGATGTATGTATTTGCAAATTTTAAAATTTGATAAATTTTCCAAATTAGCTAAAACGCAGCATTCGGCAACTGTAATTCTTGAACCCGTAAGAGGGCAAATCTTTGACGTTAATAATAATATTTTAGCTGTTAATTTGAGTGCTGAGTCTATTTATGCCGAACCCCATCGTATTGAAGATTTAGATAACACTGCCGGTATTCTTTCTAAAAAACTTAATTTGTCTGAAGCTTTTATTAGAGAACGGATTGGGCAGAAGAAATTTTTTGTGTGGCTAAAAAGGAAAGCTTCAGACGAAGAAGTTTCTGCTGTAAAAGCGCTGCGTATTAAAGGTGTAGGTTTTTTAGAAGATACAAAACGTTATTATCCCACGGATAATTTAGCCGCTCATATCCTGGGTTTTGTGAATATAGATAACGAAGGGTTAGAAGGTATAGAATTAGATTACGATGATTATTTAAAAGGCACCAAAGGCTATAAAGAAATTCTGCGAGATGCTTATTTAAGAGAACTATCAGCCTTTTCCAAGCTTAATATAGAACCGATAGACGGTTGTAATATAACTTTAACCATAGATTCGGTTATTCAGAACATAGTCGAAGAGGCTCTGAAAAAAGGCGTAACCAAGTTTAATGCCGCATCAGCTTCTGCTGTTGTAGTAAATCCGTACAGCGGAGAAATACTTGCTTTGGCAAATGTGCCTGATTTTAATCTTAATCTTTATTCGCAATATCCGGCGGATACAAGACGTAATAGGGCTATTTGCGACGCTTTCGAACCGGGGTCTGTTTTTAAAATTGTAACGGCCAGCGCTGCTTTGGAAGAAAAAGTAGTCGCAGAAGATGATCTTTTTTATTGCGAAGAAGGTTCTTATTTGATGGGCAAACGCGTGTTGCATGATAGTCATCCTCAAGGATGGCTTACCTTTAGAGAGGTTATAGGACTTTCAAGCAATATTGGTACGGCTAAAGTCGCGCAGATTTTAGGTAAAAATTTATTGTATAAATATGTTAAGCTTTTTGGATTCGGCAATCCTACAGGCGTTGATTTACCCGGGGAGGTGGGGGGATGTGTTAGGCCCCTTTCGCAATGGTCGGAATTTTCAATTGCCTCGGTATCTATCGGTCAGGAAGTTTCGGCGACTGCTTTACAAATGGCGGCGGCGATTTCTGTAATTGCCAACGGCGGTTATATAATAAAACCGTATGTTATAAAAAAAATAGAAGATACTAACGGTCGGATTATTAAAACGTCCGGTAATAGCGTAAAATTTAAAAAACGCGTTATTTCGGAAAAGACAGCCGAATCTATGCGACAGATTTTAAAAGGAGTGGTAGAAACAGGTACTGGTAAAAAAGCGGCTTTAAAGGATTTTGACGTTGCCGGCAAGACCGGCACCGCTCAGAAAGTAGAAGAAAACGGAACCTATTCTCATTCAAAGTATATGTCTTCTTTTATCGGTTTTGCCCCGGTTGATAATCCTAAAATCGCTGTTTGCGTAACTTTTAATGAACCTAAGCCTGTTTATTATGGGGGAACGGTTGCCGCGCCTGTTTTTGCCGAGATTACAGACGCTGTTTTAAAATATCTTAAATTAAAATGAAATTTTCAGAACTATTAAAAACGCTTAATATAGAAAAGAGCATCAAAAAAGATTTTGATGTCAACGGTATCAGCTCGGACTCAAGAACCGTTGAAGAAGGCGATATCTTTATCGCTGTGAAGGGGTATAATGCCGACGGTTTTTCTTTTATCGCCCAAGCGGTAAGAAAAGGGGCAAAAGCCGTTATTTTTGATGATTCTAATAAATATGAAATTAAAAATGCCGGTGATGTGATAACTGTGCCTGTCGGTTCAACCCGTAAAATGCTCAGCACTATCGCGGCATCTGTTTACAAAAGTTCGTCTAATCTTAATGTAATCGGCGTTACCGGCACAAGCGGCAAAACCACGGTTACTTATTTAAGCGAACATATATTAAGAGAACAAAAATTCAAAACCGGAGTTATAGGTACGGTTAATTATAGGTATAAAAATAAAATTTTTGAATCGAGTAATACTACGCCCGGTCCAATTGAACTTTGCAAAATCATTTATGAAATGGATAAAGAAAAAGTTGATTTTGTTTTGCTGGAAGTATCTAGCCACGCCTTAAGCCAATTCAGAGCGGATGGCATTAAATTTAAAGACGTGATATTTACCAATTTGAGTCCGGAGCACCTTGATTTCCACCATTCGATGGAAGATTATTTTTCAGCCAAAAAAAGGCTTTTTACGGAATTAAACCTGAGGGGATATTCTATCATCAATATAGACGATGAATGGGGCCGTAGGCTTAAAGATGAGGCGAAATCAAAAGTGTTAACTTGCGGCATGGATTCGTCGGCGGATGTCAGGGCGAAAAATATTTTTTTAAAATCAGACGGCCTTGAATTCGATTTGCATATTGACGGCAAAAAAATATTCATAAAGTCTAAGCTGATTGGTGTGCATAATGTTTATAACATACTTTGTGTCTGCGCGATGATCTTTGCCCAAGGCATTGATTTGGAAAGCGTAAAAGAATCCATATTTTCTTTTGAAGGCGTTCCTGGCAGGCTCCAGCGAATATTCTGCGGACAGCCTTATTCTATTTATGTTGATTATGCTCATAAACCTCAGGCGCTTGAGATTGTTCTGAAAAGTTTGAAAGGTTTTATTAAAGGCAATATTATAACCGTATTCGGATGCGGCGGTAATCGCGATAGAACTAAAAGGCCTTTGATGGGGAAAATTGCCGAAGATTTAAGTGACGCGGTAATTTTAACGACGGATAATCCCAGAGATGAAGAACCCTCCTGTATAATCGCAGAAATATTAGCCGGCATTAAAATGAAAAATAAAGTTTTTATAGAAGAAGACCGGAAGAAGGCTATAGAAAAAGCGCTTAATCTGGCAAAGCCCGGAGATTGCATTTTGCTTGCCGGTAAGGGACACGAAAATTATCAGATTGTTAAAGATATGAAATTCGAATTTAATGATGTCGAAGTTGTAAGGAATTTACTGAGGGCTGAATGTTGAAATTAGAGGATGTAGTAAACATTTTTGATAAAGAAAGTAAAAAGAGTTTTTTGCCGGAAGTTTTGCTTAGCGGCGTAAGCATAGACAGCCGCAACATTAAACAAGGAGAACTTTTCGCGGCTATCGAAGGTAAAAACTGTGACGGGCACGATTTTCTGGAAGAAGCGTTTGATAAGGGCGCTGTGGCGGCGCTTGTGCGCGAAAAAAAAATAAAAAAGTTCTCTATGAAAAAGAATTTTTTATTAATTCCTGTAAGCGATGTGCAGACCGCGTTGCAGGAATTGGCGTTAGCTTATAGGAATAAATTTAAAGGAAAAGTAATTGCCGTAACCGGTTCTAACGGCAAAACAACTACCAAAGACATGATTGCCCATGTCTTGTCGGCTAAATTCAAAGTTTTGAAAACTGAGGGTACTCAAAATAACTATTTAGGCCTGCCGTTGACTCTTTTGAAATTGAAAGAGGAACATGAGACGGTTGTCGTGGAATTGGGAGCGAATAAAAGCGGTGAAATATATTCTTTAAAGGAAATCGCCAAACCGGATGTTGGAGTAATTACGAATATAGGGCAGTCTCATCTTGAATTTTTAAAAACGAAGGAAGGTGTTTTAAATTTAAAATGGGAATTGTTTAGTGATGGGAATCATAAGGTCGAGAAGGCATTTTTGAATTTCGATGACGAGGCATTGAGAAACCATGCGGCTTTTTTAAAAAAAGAAATTATTTTTTTCGGTACACAGAAAAATTCTCACTATTACGCCAATGATATCCGTTTAAATGCCGGCAGGATAGAGTTTTTAGTTAATGATAAATATAAGGTGAGTCTTGATACTATCGGAAGACACAACATGTATAACGCCTTAGCGGCATGGGCGGTATCTGTGTATTTTGGAATACCTGAGGAAGATATACAAAAAGCGTTGGCTTCTTTTTGCTTTCCGCCGGACAGGCTGGAATTTAAACATATCAAGAATATTTTTTTAATTAACGATTCTTACAACGCGAATCCCCAGTCGGTTAAAGCGGCCCTTGCGGCAATGGCTTCATTTAAGGACGCTTGTGGAAAAATAGCTTGTTTATCGGATATGCGCGAACTTGGAGAAGATACCGATAAACTGCATTACGAAATTGGTCTGGAAGCGGGCCGTTTGGGGATCGATACAGTGATAAGTTTTGGGCAATTTTCTGAATTTACTATTCGCGGAGCTGAAAAAGGAGGTGTCGGGTGTTGTGTAAATGTGAAAGATAAAGATTCGGCACTTGACTGGTTGGTTAAAAATGTAAAACCAAAACAAATAATTTTATTCAAAGGTTCTCGGGCTGTAAAAATGGAGGGATTGTGTAAGTGCTTTATAAATTCTTATATTACTTAAAAGATGTATTTTTCGGATTCAACGTTTTTCATTATACTACTTTCAGGGCGGTTTTAGCGGCTATCAGCGCCTTTTTATTTACGGTTTGTTTAACTCCTTTTTTTATAAGAAAATTGTCGCAGTTGCGAGTCTATCAATATATCAGGGATAAAAGTGTTTCCGAGAAACTGTACAGTCTGCACAAAAATAAAGAAGGTACTCCTACTATGGGCGGAATAATTATTTTATCCGCTATTATATTTTCAGTTTTATGCTGGGCGGATATGGCTAATAAATATATTCAATTATCTTTGTTTTGTATTTTGTGGCTTGGTGTGGTGGGATTTGCCGACGACTATTTAAAATTAGTAAGGAAGCGCTCAAACGGCTTGACCGTTACCATGAAATTAATCGGTCAGGTAGTTCTCGGACTTATAATCGGCATCCTGCTTTATTTCGACAATTCGGTCTCTACCAGAATGGATATTCCGTTTCTTAAAAATGTAGTTGTCAATCTGGGAGTTTTTTACGTGTTTTTTGTTATGTTGGTTATTATAGGTTCTTCGAATGCCGTGAACATTACCGACGGATTGGATGGTCTTGCCACCGGCTGTACGGCTATAGCGGCGTTGACTTACGCGGTATTTAGTTATATAACAGGGCATGTTATATTCAGCGAATATTTGCATATTATTTATGTTCCGCAGGCAGGGGAGCTTTCGGTTCTTTGCGCGGCCATTGCCGGAGCCGGTTTTGGTTTTTTGTGGTTTAATTGTTTTCCGGCCAGTATTTTTATGGGAGACACAGGTTCCCTGGCACTGGGAGGTGTTATCGGAGCGGTAGCTGTATTTATCAAGAAAGAACTCCTTCTTGTAATGGTGGGAGGAATTTTTGTAGTGGAGGCATTAACGGTTTTACTGCAGATTACCGTGTATCGTTTTTGCGGCGGCAAACGTTTATTTTTGATTGCTCCTTTACATCATCATTTTCAGGTAAAAGGATGGGCGGAGTCTAAGGTGACTGTGCGTTTTTGGCTGATAGCAATCCTATTAGCGATTTTGAGTTTAAGCACACTGAAATTGAGGTAATATTTATGGATTTTAAAAATAAAAAAGTATTAGTCATCGGTTTGGGTAAAAGCGGTTTCGAAGCCGCCAAATTGGCTAAAAATGCCGGCGCTGAAGTTTTTGTGACGGAACATAATTCCGATGAAGTTATTCATGGAAAAGCGTTAGTTTTGAAAAATCAGGGAATCGAAGTTGAAACAGGCGGCCATTCTAAGAGATTTTTAAAAGACATTGAGCTTGCGGTAATAAGTCCGGGAATTAGCATTGAGGAACCTTTCATAAAAGAAAATATTCTTTCCTCAAATATTCCGATGATCGGTGAAATAGAACTGGCTTTTAATTTATGTAAAAGTAATAAAATAATAGCTGTAACCGGCACCAACGGCAAGAGCACTGTCGTCGAACTTATAACGCATATATTAAAAAAGGCAGGGAAAAAAGCTGTTGTCTGTGGAAATATAGGCAGGCCTTTTTCAGCCGCATGCGGGGAAATAGATGAAGACACTGTGGTAGTAATAGAAATTAGTTCTTATCAGCTTGAGACTATAAAAAAATTCAAACCGGCGGTTTCGGTGATTTTGAACATTACCGAAGACCATTTAGACCGCTATGATTCCATGCGTGATTATACTCTGGCTAAAACGCGGGTCTTTGAAAATCAGGGTAAAAAGGAAACCTGCGTTCTTAATTTAGACGACGAAAACACAAAAGCGCTTTTACCGTATATAAAAAAGACTAATGTTATGCCATTCAGCGTGTCGGATAAAAAAACGCGGTGTTTCGTCGACGCGGAGAAAATAATTTTTAAAAAAGACGGCAGGCAAATCCCGGTTTGTTCGGTAAAAGATTTGCCTTTTTCGGGAAATCACAATATATCGAATACACTTGCCTCAGTAAGCGCGGTTTCTTTTTTTATGCCTGTCGATTTAGCGTGTAAAGGAATAGAGAGTTTTAGCCCGCTTGATCACAGAGTGCAGTTTGTGAAAAATATTAGCGGAGTGGATTTTATGGATGATTCCAAAGCCACCAATGTCGAGGCGGTAATAAAGGCAATAGAATCACTGGATAAAAAAATTATTCTGATTTGCGGGGGGAGAAACAAGAAAAATGATTTTGAAAAAGTTAAAGAAGCGGCGGTTAAAAAAGTCAAATTAGCGGTAGCTATCGGTGAATCCAAAGAAGAGATAGCCGCTGTTTTTAATAACAGTATAAAAACTGAATTTGCTTATAGTATGCCTTCGGCGGTAAAGCTGGCTTTTGACAGAGCTCAGGCGGGGGACTGTGTTTTGCTTTCTCCGATGTGCGCCAGTTTTGATATGTTTAAAGATTATAAAGACAGAGGGGATTGTTTTAAAAAAGCGGTTTTTGAAATTGAACGGGAAATTAAATGCGTACCCAAAGAATGATTTTATTTATGGCGTCTGTCTGTCTTCTGGCGCTGGGGATTGTTATGGTTTATGAAGTCACCGGCATACGCGCTTTAGAAGCGTTTGGTGATTCTTTTTATTACGTCAAGAAACAGTTATTTTTTATATTTTTGGGCCTGATTTTTAGCCTGTTTATTCTATCCGTGGATTACCGTTATTTGCAGAAGCACGCGAGATGGTTTTTTGTTTTGGCTGTGGTTATGCTCGCGTTGGTGCTTGTTCCGCATATTTCGCCTAAAATAGGAGGAGCAAGGAGATGGTTCAGGCTGGGGGCGTTTAATTTTCAGCCTTCCGAATTTGCTAAATTGGCATTAATAATTTATTTGTCGGATTTGCTTTCCAGAAAAGGCGCGCGGATAAATTTATTTTGGAAAGGTTTTGTGCCGGCCATGGCGGTCTTGGGAACTTCTGTTTTACTGGTTTTGCTTGAACCTGATTTGGGGACGGCCGTTGTCATGAGCGGGTTGGGATTGGTTTTGCTTTTTTTGGCAGGGATACGATTAAGGTATCTTTTATCGCTTTTTATTTGCGCTGTACCTTCGCTTTTTTTTCTGATAGTATTAAAACCCTACAGGTTCAGAAGAATAGTAGCCTTTATTAATCCATGGGCGGACAGATTGGGGGCGGGACATCAGATAATACAGTCTATTATTGCCATAGCCAGCGGAGGGTTATTTGGGACGGGCCTTGGTCACAGCCTTCAAAAATTATATTATTTACCGGCCGCGCATACGGATTTCATTTTTTCTATTATTGCCGAAGAGTTTGGTTTGATAGGAGCGGCGGCTGTTTTAGGACTATTTGGAGCTATTTTTTTCGCAGGTTTTAAAATCGCTTTAAAAATAAAAGATGTTTTTGGCAGATTTCTCTGTGCGGGACTCTTGAGCCTAATGGCGTTTGAAGTAGTGATTCACATTGGAGTAACTACCGCCTGCCTGCCGACGAAAGGATTGCCGCTGCCGTTTGTTAGTTACGGCGGAACGAATTTGCTTTTTAATATGATAAATATAGCGTTACTCTTAAATCTTTCTAAAAATGGGACATAAAAATAAAAAAATCATTCTGGCAACCGGCGGTACCGGCGGGCATGTTTTCCCGGCCGTCGCGGTATATCAGCGGCTTAAAAAAATAGAGCCAGCGGCGGAAGTTATTTTTATTATTTCAGGACGCTCTACTGATAAAAGGATTCTGGACTCTTACGGGTATAATTATAAAGTTTTGTCTGCTCTGCCGTTGCCCGCTAAATTTGCTTTTAAGAATATAATTAAGTTTGTGTCCGCGTTTTTTAGAAGCATACGCGAAACTTTTATTATTTTTAAATCGTATAAACCGGATTTGATAGTGGGTTTCGGCTGTTACATAAGCGCTCCGGTAGTATTAACCGCTTTTTTAAAAAGGAAAAGGATTATTTTGCATGAGCAGAACGTTTTGCCGAGTAAAACTAATTTATTTCTGAGGCGCTTCGCGGATTTGGTTATTTTAAGTTTCGATGAAACGGGAAAATTTTTTCCTAAAAACGATACTTTTGTTGCCGGCAATCCATTAAGAGAGCAGTTAAAGATTTTGGACAAAGAAGAAGCTTTTAATCGTCTCGGAGCAAAAAGAGCTGATTTTAATATTCTGGTTGTGGGGGGAAGTCAAGGGGCAAAAAAACTTAATGAAATTGTCCCTCAGTCCATAGCGTTGATGGACAATGACGAAAAAAGTAAAATTTCGGTTTTGCATCTGGCGGGACCGGATACCGAGACTGTTAAAGAACTTTACCAAAACGCGGAGGTAAAAGCGGAAGTAAAAGATTTTTTGAATGAAATGGAAACTGCTCTCAGTGCCTGTGATTTGGCTATTGCCAGGTCGGGAGCTTTGACTTTGAGTGAACTTGCCTTTTTCGGGTTACCGGCGGTACTTATCCCTTACGCGTATGACAGCGGTTTTCAGCTCAGCAACGCCAAACATTACGCGAAAAAAAAGGCTGCTTTTGTGTTAGAAGAAAAAGACATGGATGTTTTTAAGCTAAAAGAGTTGATAGAAAATATAATGCGGGATAAAGAACTTTTTTCGGCTATGAAGGGTGGAATGCGTTCATTAAGAAAAGCTTCCGCTGCCGAACAAATTTCTGATATAATACTAAACTACAAAGGGTAGGGACCCCCTTACTGCATAAGGTCCGCCGGTCGGCTGGCGGGCAGGCAGATATCATTGACTATTATTGGGATGGAGAAGAAATGTTGAATAAAAACGATATTTTTTTACCTGAGTGTTCACGGCATAAAGGTAATTCAATTATTCCTGAATTGGATATATGGCAGATTCAAAAGGAAAAAGAAAAAAAGATATATTCTAAATTTCATTTTGTGGGTATAGGCGGCTGCGGCATGGGCGCGTTGGCCAAAATCATTCTTGAGTTAGGATGTGATGTTCGTGGTTCGGATATAAAAAGTAATTCGATTGCCGAAAGACTCACGCTTTCAGGCGCTAAATTTTTCACGGGGCATAATGAAAATAATTTGAGTGACGCGGATGTGGTTATTTATTCCGGATGTATCGCGCCGGACAATCCTGAATTAGCTCTGGCCCGCCGGAAAAATATTCCTATTCTTCACCGGGCCGAACTTTTAGCTGAATTGATGAATAATAAAACCGGCATTGCCGTAACCGGTGCTCATGGGAAAACTACAACTACAACTTTTATTGCCTTTATTTTAAAACAGCTTAACTCGGATCCTACCGTTGTAATAGGCGGGGAAGTTTGTAATTTGGGTAACGGAGCTGTGGCAGGCAAAGGGGAATTTGTAATAGCCGAGGCTGATGAGAGCGACGGCTCTTTTTTATTTTTAAAACCGGTGTATGCTGTTATAACCAATGTGGATTTGGAACATCTCGATTATTATAAAAACATAGAAGAAATCCAGAACGCTTACGCGCAGTTTATGAATAAAATCAAACCCGGCGGGAAGCTTTTTTACGGCGGCGGGAATGAGCATCTGGAAAATATTCTTTGTTTTTATGAAGGCGAAAAAATGAGCTTTGGTGTTTCCGAAAATAACGACGTTCACGCGGTTGATATTTGTTTTGGAAAGTTCTGTTCTGAATTCGACGTGGTTTTTAAAAAGAGGAATTTGGGACGGGTAAAGATAAATGCGGGCGGAGAGCATAACGTAGTGAATTGTCTTGGGGCGCTCGCGTTGACGCTTGATTTGGGGTTTGATTTTGAAGAGATAAAAAAAGCGCTTGAATTGTTTAAATTGCCAGACCGGCGGTGTCATGTAAAATCCGATTTTAACAATATAACCGTAATTGACGACTACGCGCACCACCCCGCGGAAATAAAGGCTTTTTTGAAAGGCATAAAAAGCGCCGCGCCGAAAAGGATTATAACTATTTTCCAGCCGCATCGTTATTCGAGGACAAAGCATCTTAAAGAATTTTTTATAGAAAGTTTCGATGACGCGGATTATCTTATTTTGACCGACATTTACAGCGCCGGAGAAGCGCCTATCGAAGGAGTTACCAGCCGGGCGCTAACAGAGGAAATTCGTGAGAGAAAAAAAGATGCCTGTTTTTTGCTTAAAGAGGAAATAATAGGGCATCTTTTAAATATGGCAGAAGAAGGGGATTTTATTTTATTTTTAGGAGCGGGAGATGTCTGTAAATTATCCGATGAATTATCTAAACACCTTAAAATTAGATTTAAAATTTAACGAACCGTTAAAAGATTATACCACTTTTAAAATAGGCGGGCCGGCGCAAGTTTTGGTTAAGCCCGGTGACACCGCGGAGCTTCAGGCTTTAATAAAAGTACTTATTGAAAATGGAGAGAAATTTTTTGTATTGGGCTGTGGTTCCAATCTTTTAATCAGTGACGAGGGATTTAAGGGCGTTGTTATTAGTTTAAGGCAGGGAGAATTTTTGCGGATAGAAGAAAACGGCGTTGAACTAAAGATAGGCGCCGGTGTAAAATTGTCCGCCCTACTTGGATTTTGTGTAAAAAACGGTTTTTCCGGACTTGAATTCGCGGCGGGAATACCGGCTTCCGTAGGGGGCGCGGTAAAGAGGAACGCCGGCATAAAACAAAGATGCATGGCGGATGTGGTTAAGGATATTACTTATATTGATAACGCGGGAGAAGTCAAAACTTTAATTGAGCCGGAATTGAAATTTCGTTACCGCGGTCTTGATTTGGATATGGCGGCTATAACCGCGGTTACTTTAAGATTGGCAAAAATAAAGCCCGGAAATGTCGCGAAAAAGATACGCGGTTTTTTTGATTTAAAGATGAGCACTCAGCCGCTTAGTGAAAAAAGCGCGGGCTGTATTTTTAAAAATCCGCAAACCGGATCGGCCGGCAGGTTAATCGAAGAAGCCGGTTTGAAAGGAAAACGCGTGGGAGGAGCAAGAGTTTCCGAAAAACACGCTAATTTTATTATTAACGAGAACAACGCTACCGCGGAGGATGTTTTGCGGTTGATAGATATAGTAAAGGAAGAAGTTAAATTGAAAAAAAATATTATTCTCCAACCGGAAGTGGATATATTAGCCTAAAGCATAGAGCATGTCGCAAGGGGCATAGCGGATAGAAAAAATTTCAATCTGATATTTTTAAAATATGAATAAAAATAATCAATCTCTAAAACAAAAATTCGGACGGATAGGTGTTTTGATGGGCGGGGATTCATCGGAGAGAGAAATTTCTCTTAAGTCCGGAGAAGCTGTTTATAATAGCCTTAAAGAAAACGGCATGGATGTTGTTGCCATAGACATAAAAAATACCGCGGATAAAACGCGGTTGAAGGATGAAATTTTAAGAGAAAAAATAGACGTGGCTTTTATCGCCCTGCACGGGGTTTTTGGAGAAGACGGTCAGATACAGGCTTTTCTCGAAGAACTGGAAATTCCTTATACCGGTTCGGATACTGCCGCTTCCGGATTGGCGATGGATAAAATTGCTTCAAAGAAAATTTTTGAGTCGAATGGAATTCTGTCTCCGAAATTTATAGTTGCCGCTGAGCCGGATTTCAATTGTAACACATTGAGATTTCCCGTGGTTGTGAAACCATGCGACGGCGGTTCAAGCATTGGTTTATCCATAGTCAAAAATGAAAAAGATTTTAAAGACGCCTTTTTATTTGCCGCTAAATACAGCGATAGAATAATTTTGGAGGAATATCAGCAGGGAAAAGAAATCACCGTTGGTATTCTCGACGACAAACCTTTGCCGGTAGTCATGATAAAGCCGAAGGAAGAATTTTATAATTACAAGGCAAAATACAGTAAAGGATTAACTGAATATCTTGTGCCCGCCCCGCTGGATTTTAAGACGACAAAATTATGTCAGGAAACGGCTTTGAAAGCGCATCGCGCGCTGGGATTGAGTTGTTTTTCAAGAATCGACATGATTTTAAAAGACGATAAAACACCGGTGGTGTTGGAGGCGAATTCTATTCCCGGCATGACAACGTTAAGTCTTTTACCTAAAGCGGCGTTGGAGGGGGGATTGAGTTTTTGCGAATTGTGTATTAAAATAATCGAGTCCGCGTTAGATAAAAAAAGTATTTTATTAAAAAAGTAGTAGATATTACCATGTTACCACTTACGAAGTGGTAACATGGCTAAGAAAATAACGGTATCGGTGCATTAAAATTAATAAACCATCTGTGCACTTCGGAAGTGCACAGATGGTTATTCAAATAGATCATGCGAGGGAAAAATATAATGTTAAAAAGAAAAAGTAGGCGTCTTTCGGCGAAATTGGCGAAGGAAGAAATTTCTAAGAAGATAAAACCCCGTCGCGTGATTATGCCGGTAACGTTTATTATTGTTTTAATAGCTGTTTTTTGGGGAGTGAAATCTATGGCCTTAGCTATAGTCGGTTCCGATGTTTTTAAACTACGCGATTGTTATGTTAAAGGAGAGACAATTTCACTTAGCGGAAAAGAAGCTTTGGATTATTGTGTTTTTTCGCTCGGAGCGAACATTCTACAGCTTGATTTGGAAACTTTGCGGGACAGAATTTACAGCGCTCACCCCGAGCTTAGAGAAGTGCGTATAAAGAAAAATTATCCCGACACGATAAACGTTGTAGTGGCGCAACGATTGCCTTTCGCGCGAATAGATGTCGGAGATATTTTTACCGCCGACGAAGAAGGGTTTATTCTGGATAAGAACAACGGTAATGATTTAGCGGATTTGCCGGTCATTAACGGTATGAGCCGCTGGGGTTTGCAAAAAGGAGTTTTTACCAAGTCATCGGAATTTAAACAGGCTGTAGGTATAATAAAACTACTGAATAGCGCGGGATTAACAAGTAGTTATAAGATTAAAAAAATAAACGTGAGCGATCTTGGAAACGTGTCTTTTTATATAGATGAAGATGTCGAAATTAAGCTCGGCAAAGATGATTTCGAAGAAAAGATTAAAAAAATGAAATCACGTTTAATTAATTTGGATTTAAGCCGGGTAAAATATGTGGACTTGCGTTTTAAAGATTTAATCGTAGGACCTAAATGAAAAAAAGCAAAGATATAATAACCTGCGCTTTGGATATTGGTTCAGACAGTATAAAAGCGGCTCTCGGAAGATATGACGGCGCGAAAAATTATTTTACAATAACCACCATTGAATTTATTTCTCCTACCGGTGCTGTTGCCGGCGCTGTATCCGACATGAGCGTGTGCAGTCGCTCTATTTCCAAAATCATAAGCAAGATAGAATCTAAGGCAAAAGCGAAAATAGATTATCTTTTTCTGGTAATTTCCAATTCTCAGATTGAGGCGAGTCCTGCCAAAGGTGTTTGCCTGCTTGAAAAAGAAAGGCGCGTTACCCGCAAGGAAGCGGAGAGGGCGGTGCGTTCTTCAGTTGAATTTTATCTACCGTTGAATAGGAAAGACATCGAAGTAATAGTTAAAGAATACATCGTGGACGGACAGAGGGGCATTTTGGATCCGGTGGGAATGTTCGGCAAAAAAATAGAAGCACGCACTGTTATTTTACATGCTCCCGTTGGTATAATAACGAACATGATGATTGCCGTAGAAGAAGCCGGTTACACCGCGGCCGATGTGATAGCTTCAGCTTCGGCGCAGGCAGAGTATCTTTTAACTTTGGAAGAAAAGGAAACAGGTTCTCTGATAATCGACGGCGGAGATAAAAGCACCAATTTTGTTTACGTAAAAAGTAAATTTATAAATGAAGTCGTCGGTTCGCCGACAGGTTTAAGCGAAGTGGCCGCGGGTATAAGCGCGGGGTTTGGTATTCCCTATGAATACGCGCGCCAGATGAGCGAGGGATATTTTAATTTAACGCATACCGAGTCTAATCCGGGTACCAACATGCTCCTGAGAAAAGGAGAAAACAGTTTTGAGAATGTTTTACAAAAAGATTTTTGTCTTAAAGGTAAAGAATCTCTCGGAGAATTATTCGCGGCTGTCGAAAAACACGCCGGAAAACAGGGCAAAGCGTTTAGTTCGGTGCTTTGCGGCGGAGCCGCGCTTATAGAAGGGTTACCTGAAAAGTTGGAAGAATATAGCCCGAATTTAAAAGTAGGCAGGATTTCTCCTGATAAAATAAAACTTTGCGATCCATCCTTTAATAATCCATTATTTTTAAACAGCATAACCGGTTGCGCTTACGGATTTAAAATCCTAAACCAGAAACGCCTCGAATATCTTACCCGCCGCCGTTTCCTCGGCCGCCTCTTCCTTAAAATAAAAGATTTAGTCGAAGAATATTTTTAAGAATTTTGTAGGGGCGATTCACGAATCGCCTTTAATTTCAGGGACACAACATCGTAATTTAAGGGACACGACATTTAATTATCCTATTTTAACCGATCAATGTTTATTTGGTATCGGACAGGCACGGGGACCTGTGACCCTACGATAGTTATCTATAAAATCCCCCCTGCTGGCAGGTAGGGGGAATTTTTGACGGGGTGAATAGCTATAAATAATACTTGAAATAGGTTATCAAATATGCTAACCTCTATATAGGAATATAATATTAAAATTGAAGCCGAAGAATATATATTTTATAAAGGAGAAAAGTTTCAGGTAGAGTTTTATTTTAGCCGCAAGGGTGAGATGCCTGCGAAGGAATTGCTTGAAAGCATTAATCAGCAAAAAGTAATAGTGAAATTAGCTGCGTTTGTCAAATTGATTGCGGATGAGGGCACGTTATATGATGAGCAGAAATTTCGTATTGTTGACCGAAATGAAAAAATTTACGAATTTAAGCCCGGTGGATACAGATTTTTCAATTTCTTTTTTACCGGCAGAAAAATAATCATTACAAACGGATACGCGAAGAAATCGCAAAAATTAGATAAAAAAGCGTTAAAGAAGGCGATGAATTTTAAGAAAGATTATGCGCAAAGAATATCGGGAGGTGAATATTATGGCCGTGAAAAAAGTTAAAACATATATGGATAAATTAATGCAAAATAAGAATTTCAAAAAAGAGTTCGAAAGAGAATATTCTGATTTATTGATTTCGGAAAGTATAGCAAAGCTTAGAAAATCAGCCCGGTTAACTCAAGAATCACTCGCGGAAAAAATACATACTACAAAATCCGCTATTTCCCGTTATGAAAGCGCGGATTATCATGGTTACTCGATAGCGTTATTAAAAAAAATAGCAAATGCCTGCGGAGCAGATATTGAACTTAAGTTTGTCCATCGTAATTTCAGGGACACAACATCGTAATTTAAGGGACACCTTTTATCTTTTTAAGGGAAAATGTCAAATGTGAAGACCCTGTGTGACCTATGCCTTTTTGCACTTGGTACGGGTCCTGACTTCGGATATTTTGAACGGAGCGGAAAATTAAGTTGTAAATGGTAGGTGCGATATGATAAAGACGTTTAAAAATTTAAGGATTACGTAAAAGATCATGAGTGCCGATTTTGCGTAGATAAGCGGTATCTTCTATTTTTTGATAAGTAATACGATAGTTCTTTGAAATTCTGATTTCAAATATATCTTCTTGACCGGTCATTTTCTTGTGACCTAAGGAAGGATGAGCGGGATTTGCCGTAAAGAGTTTAAGCGCTTTTTTTGTTTTCTGTTTGATATCTTCAGGCAAATTCTTATACAGCTTAATAAAAGTTTGGGTGGCTTCTATATGCATTAGCGGTCAAGTTCCTTAAGAAGGCCTTTAAGATTTTTGACCTTGGTAACACGGCCATTTTTGATATCCTCGGTAGCCTGAGTTTCTTCTTTCTGCCATTCAGGGGTATAAAAATAGGCTTGATCTTTGGGGATTACCAATTGAGGTTCAATGATAATTTTGTTATCTTTTACGCTGATATCAAGGTAGTCATTAATACGCAGATGGAGCTGTTTTATCACCTCTTTTGGCAGGGCAACTTGATAATTTTGACCTAATTTTCGCAACATAAAATCACCTCCTTGATTTATATAAAGCATAACATATATTTCATATTTTGTCAAGGTATGATTGCAAGAAAATATGATTTTAATATAATTGGATTGGACGCCAGATTGCCGTAATTTCAGGGACACGACATTTAATTCTATTTTCTCCATCGGGTTTGATAAATTAAACCCCTACAAGTTCACCTAACCATTATTTTTTAATCAATTTGGTTTTTGGTTATCGCAAGGTTAGTGGCAATTTATTTAGCTCAGGTGAATTGTAATCGTAAGTGCGAGAAAAAAAAATAAATAAAAAAGCTCCATAGATCGAAAAAAACTGTTATTTTGTAAGTGTGCACAAACAAAAAACAGGAGATCATATGGAGCAAAAAGATTGTAGCAGAAAGAAGAAG
>JBDRBQ010000045.1:0-14117 GCA_043822625.1 Candidatus Omnitrophota bacterium
CTTCTTCTTTCTGCTACAATCTTTTTGCTCCATATGATCTCCTGTTTTTTGTTTGTGCACACTTACAAAATAACAGTTTTTTTCGATCTATGGAGCTTTTTTATTTATTTTTTTTTCTCGCACTTACGATTACAATTCACCGCAACCATTGGGCAACCATGCTGTCATTTTTGCGGTTACGCGCCGCGCCCAGAGTGATTCTCAAACCGTGTAAGCTCTTTAATAAACGTAAGCTTTATGGTATCCGTCGGACCGTTTCTTTGCTTCGCAATATTTATTTCCGCGATACCTCTATTATCATCTTTGGGATCGTAAAGCTCTTGCCTAAAAATAAGCATAACTACATCCGCATCCTGCTCTATTGCCCCCGACTCCCGCAAATCGCTGAGCCGCGGCTTAAAATCTTCCCTTCTTTCAGGTGCTCTGGAAAGCTGGCTTAACGCGATTACAGGTATATTCAATTCCTTGGCTAAAGCCTTTAAAGACTGTGAAATTTCCGAAATTTCCTGTTGCCTGTTCTCGACCCTTGAAGAACTGCGCATTAACTGCAAATAATCCACAATAATTAATTGTATATCGTGCCGCAATGAAAGACGCCTTGCTTTCGCCCTTAATTCCAGAGGGGAAATGCCCGGCGTATCGTCAATAAAAATAGGCGCTTCATACAATTTGCCGGCGGCAGCAGTAAGCTGTATCCATGAAGAATCGCTTAAAAATCCGCTTCGCACTTTTTGAATATCAATCCTGGCGTGCGAACAAAGAAACCGCTGAACAAGCTGTTCTCTCGACATTTCCAAACTAAAAATGGCAACCCCTTTTTTTTCATAAAGAGCCGCGTGCTCCGCTATATTACAGGCCAAAGAACTCTTTCCCATAGAAGGCCGACCCGCAACAATAATCAAATCGGATGCTTGTAGACCGGAAGTCATCTCGTCCAAATCGGTAAAACCCGTTGCTAAACCGGTTATACGGACTTTTTTCTGGTATAAACTTTCTATCATTTTCATGCTATTGCCGATAACTTCTTTAAGCGCCTTAAAACCCGTTTTTACACGCTCGGAGGCAATATCAAAAATAAGTTTTTCGGATTTATCCAGCAAATAATCCGCGTCCTGTGAATTTTCATAAGCATCACCTGCAATTTGAGTAGCCGCGGTTATCAGATTTCTTAAAATCGCTTTTTCTTTAATAATCCTGGCGTGATACTCTACATTAGCGGCAGTAGGCACTGAATTTGCTATATTCATAATGTAAGAAGTCCCTCCGGATTCTTCCAGTAAATTTTTCTTTTTTAGGACTTCCTGCAAAGTTAAAATATCTATAGGCTGGCTGAGATTGTATAAATCCAGAATAGCGCTGAATATTTTACGGTGAGCATCTTTGTAAAAACAATTTTCCTGAAGAATTTCGAAAACTACGGAAGGCGCGTTTTCATCAATCAACATTGCGCCCAAAACAGCCGCCTCGGCTTCTATACTCTGGGGAGGAATTTTCTGCACTGAAGGGTTGTTTATTTGAAGTGGCATTTTTATTTATACCATACCTTTGGGTTTCAAATCTTTCGGTGAAGGCTACTGGCAAAATACAGCCGAATATTTAAAACAATGTAATATTTTTTAAAAAGAAACTACTGTAGCAAGCGCAAAAATGCTTACTTTTTCACTACCCAGATTTTGACACTTGAAGTTACTTCCGGATGCAGTTTTATAGGAACCTGGAATACGCCTATTTTCTTAATGGGTTCTTCCAGCATGATTTGTGTTTTATCTATATTAAAACCTTCTTCTTTTAAAATCTTTTCTATTTCCTGGGCATTAATCGCCCCATAAAGAGTATCATCCGGCTGAGCTTCAACCGCGATAGTGCAGGAAATATTTTTAATCTTTTCCGCCAATTGCAAACTCAAGTCTTTTTCCTTTTCCAAGGTTTTAATTTTTTTCTCTTTCTCTTTCTCAACTTGCTTTATATTAAAATCCGTGGCTTTCAATGCCAGATTTTTAGGCAAAAGATAATTTCTTGCGTAACCGTCTTTAGCTTCTATTACTTGTCCTACTTTGCCGATTCCTTTTACGTTTTCTTTTAAAATTAATTTAATCATTTTTCCCCTATCTCAAAACATTATTTTTGTCATACTGAAGATTAAGTTCCATGAGTTCTACTACTTTTTGAGTATAGTTTTTAGCCGCTTTTCAATCTGAATTTTATTCGCAAATTGAAACGCAATACTCAAATATATTATTCCGTCGCGTACGGTAAAAGAGCTATCTCCCGCGCTCTTTTTATCGCTACAGCAATCATTCTCTGATGTTTAGCGCAATTGCCCGTACCACGGCTTGACATCATTTTGCCTCTTTCATTTACATATCTTTTCAGCCGTTCAATGTCTTTATAATCAACGCTGTCTATTTTGTCTTTACAGAAAAAACACACTCTGCGTTTAAAAAAAAGCGTCCTTCTGGTTCTTGGTTTTTGTTCTCTCATCAATTCTCTGTCCTCCTAAGTTATGCATGGCAGACATATCGGACTGCCCCTATTTAATAATTTAAAACGGCACTTCTCCATCCTGAGAAATGCTTTCAGTGGTATCTACAGTTACATCTTCATTTTCTATTCCCGGAAATTTATTCATTGTCTGTTCTCTTTGAGGAGACGCGCCTAAAAACTGAACTCTATCCGCGTTTACTTCAATAGCATTTCTTTTATTCCCGCTCTGGTCTTCCCAGCTGCGATAGACAAGTCTACCTTCCACAAAAACAGGCTTTCCTTTACTTAAATATTGACTGCACGCTTCAGCCGACTTTCCCCATACGACTATGCGTATAAAACATACCTCTTCCTTGTTTTCTCCGTTCTGGGTTTTATAGTTACGACTAACCGCTAAACTAAAGGTCGTCACAGCGGTTCCCGAAGGGATGTATCTTAATTCAGGATCTCTGGTTAAATTTCCTATTAAAAAAACTTTATTTAAACTAGCCATGCTAACCTTTTTTATTTAATGTTTTGCAAACTATCTTTTTTTAATATCAAAACACGCAAAATCGATTCATTTAAACGAAAAGCTTCTTTTAAAATTTTTTGGGCTTCCGGCTTTGTTTCGAAATTCATGAGATAATAAAAACCTTCTTTCTGCTTTTTTATTTCGAAAGCCAGCTTTTTTTTACCTAAATCCTGAGTATCTTGTATTTTTCCTTCTGTTTGCGTTATCTTTTCAGATATCAAGGATACTAATTTAGCCAATTCTTCTTCGTTCAGAGACGGCTGAAAAATAAACATCGCTTCGTAGTTATTCAATTCAATTCCTCCTTGTAATAATTTTTAATCACCAGTTTTTTTAAGGTTCGGGAAACTTGCCCTGTTTGCTGAAGGAACCCCCAAACCTACAGGCCATTAAATAAATTTCTAATCCCAACGCTTCAGGATTAGAAATTAGTCCTTTGTATTAAACTTAATACTATCATAATCGGAAAAACAAATCAATTGCTTTATTGCTAATAAACCCTTCGACTCATTCACGGATTAATCCTTCGACTATGCTCAAGATGATGAGCAAGGTCGAACCAAAGCCGTAGTCTTCACGTTTTACGCCATCGAAGTATAAAAACCAACTCTTTACTTATCTGTCATTTCTGTTTTCCGGTTGTTAAACCGATTCATGGCTGAAAAAATATCGTGTTCTGCCCAAAAAAGCGCCGCTTCTGCCGCCAAAGAAACAGCTGACACCAAAATAGATTTTTCTTTTTTAGCAATGGGTTTTAATACATAATCTTCCAATGCTTCATTTTCATAAGGCCGGCCAATTCCTATCTTAAGACGAGAAAAATCCTTTGTACCTAATTCTTCGATTATGGATTTTAAGCCGTTATGCCCCCCACTTGAACCTGCTGAACGAAATCTTATTGCACCCACAGGCAAATCCGCATCATCACAAATTACAAGCAAGTTTTCTATTTCTATTTTTAGTTCTTTTTTTAAACTTTTTACAGGTTTGCCGCTTAAGTTCATATAACTTAACGGTTTTGCAAGACAAACTATTTCTGCACCGGCTTTAACCCTGCCGACATAACTTAAGGATTTATCTTTTCTGAGTCTTGCCTTATTTAATACAGCAATTCTATCTACCACAAAAAAACCCGCGTTATGTCTGGTAACTTCATATTTGATTCCTGGATTACCAAGACCGACAATAAGTTTCATTAATTTTCACTTTTAAATTATTCAGATTTTTGCTCTTTACCTTTAGCCTTCCCTTCGACACCCTCTTCTTCAGCCTTTTTTTCTTTTCTGATTAATTCAGGCTCCACGGCACCTTCTTCAGCGGTTACCTCTGCTACTTCTTCTTTTCTCGGAGGCTCAACAGAAACTACAACTACTTCAGGGTCATCAAGAGCTTTTATCTGTCCCGGCAAGATAATATCCTTTACATGAATGGCATCGCCTATTCCCAGCTTATCCACATTAACGATTATTTTCTCTGGAATTTCTGTCGGCAAACATTCTATCTCGAGCTCCCAAAGTAAATGTTCTAAAATTCCACCGTCTCTTTTGACTCCAATTGCATCTCCTTTTATTTCCACCTGCACGTTGACGGTAATTGTCTCAGTAAGCGAAATTTCGTGAAAATCAACATGAATTATGCTATCCCGTACCGGATGATGTTGTATTTCTTTTATAATTACGGTTTTATTTTTATTTTTTTCATCGGCTCCGTTGATCTCCAGATTTATAATAACGTTTGCTCCAGCCGAAGTATGCAGGGCACGTATCAAATCTTTTTCTGAAATTGAAACAGAAAAAGCCGCTTCCCCTCCCTTATAACTTACCGCAGGTATCATTCCCGTTCTTCTTAAATTTTTCGCTATTTTTTTTCCCGCTTCATCTCTTGCCTGAGCTTTAAGACTAACTTGTTCCATGATATTTTCACCCTCTTTAATTAAATCAGTTTAAAAACATACACACCTTACAACATTTTCTAACAGTTCCAGCCTGCCTGCCGAGAGACAGGGATATTGAATCTTCGTTTTTACTGAAACAAAATACTTATAGATTCCCCCAAATGTATTCTTTTGATTGCCTCCGCGAATAATTTATCTACGGAAAGAACTTTTATTTTATCAATTTTTTTTTCTTCCGGTATAGGTACGGTATCGGTAACAATCAATTCTTTTAACTTTGATCTTTCAAGCCTCTCTATAGCCGGACCGGACAAAATAGGATGTGTAACCGAAGCATAAATTTCTTTCGCCCCATGCTGACTGAGGGCATTGGCAGCCTCGGTAAGGGTACCTGCTGTCGCGACTATGTCATCCACCAGAACAACATTCTTGTTATCGACTTCCCCTATAATATGCATCACTTCCGCCTCGCGGTCATTGATTCTGCGCTTATCGACAATGGCCAAATCCACTCCGAAACGTTTCGCGTATGCGCGCGCCATTTTTATTCCTCCCACATCAGGAGAAACTACCAGTAGCTCACCTAAGGCTTTTGTTTTCAGATAATCCACAAATATGTTTACCCCGTATAAATTATCTACCGGAATATCAAAAAAACCCTGAATTTGGCCCGCGTGCAAATCCATAGTAAGCACCCTGTCCGCTCCCGCGGTAGTTATTAAATTAGCAACTAATTTAGCCGTAATAGGAACACGCGGCTGATCTTTCCGATCCTGCCTGGCGTAACCAAAATAGGGAATAACCGCCGTTATCCTCTGCGCGGACGATCTTTTCAAGGCGTCTATCATTATAAGCAATTCCATTAAATTTTTGTCGGCAGGAGGGCATGTGGACTGAATCACAAAAACGTCTTTTCCTCTGACATTTTCGTTTATTTTTACTCTTATTTCTCCTTCGCTGAATTTATCAACCAAAGCATCCGCCAGCTTTATTCCCAAATAATTACATATTTTTTCCGCTAAAACTCTGTTGGAGTTGCCGCTGAATACAGCCAATTTGCTATTCATTATAATTATCTCTCCTAAAGATTAACGCCCTTTATTTTAATGCCGCTTGATCTGTCGTTTTGTTCTTTCATGCAAACCATAAGCCGGCATATCTACTATGGTTTTTCCCGCCATATTTTTATTTTTGGATATAACCATGCCTGCTTTACAAATAGTATTTTTTGCTATTTTTATAGGGGCAATTAAAATAACGCCTGAACCTATTAAAACATTATCTTCTATAATAGTTTTATATTTCTTTTTCCCATCATAATTATCAACTACTGTCCCCGCCCCGATATTGACACCATCACCAATTTGAACATCTCCCAGATAACACTGATGTTTAATCTTGGTATTGTCCCCTATAGAAGTCCTTACCATTTCAACAAAACTTCCAACTACAACGTTATCTTTTATATGACAGTCATCTCTAAGACGGCAAAAAGAACCGATTTTACAGTTTTTCCCTATACTGCTTTTGCCTTCCATGATAACATGCGGATAAATAATAGTGTCCCCGCCTATTGAGGCTTCTTCATCAATAAAAGTAGATTTGGGATCTAATATAGTTACTCCGTTATCCATCAAACGGGTTAAAATCCTACTGCGTATAATATCCTGCGCTTTAGCCAGTTCATTTTTGGTGTTAATGCCTAAAATTTCTTCGGTATCTTCAGTAGTTACCGACTCTATTTTCAACCCTCTTCTATAAAAAATTTTTATGACATCGGTAAGATAAAATTCCTTCTTTGCGTTATCCGCTTTTACTTCTTTTAAAGCGGATAACAACTCTTTGGCTTTAAAGCAATAAACGCCTGTATTTATTTCTTCTATAACTTTTTCATAAATGGAAGCGTCTCTTTCTTCCACAATTTCCTTGATTCTATCACTGCTGTCCCGTACAATTCTTCCATAACCGGTTGGGTTATTTAATATCGCGCTTAAAAGAGTACCGCTAGCACCTGTATCCATATGCTGTTTTATTAAATCATCAACTGTTTTTTTCTTTAAAAGGGGCGTGTCCCCGCATACTATTAAAACGTTTCCTCTATAATTGGATAATATTTTTTTCGCCTGACTTACCGCGTGAGCCGTACCAAGAAGCCGCTTTTGATTAACCGTTTTAATGTTTTTGCCTAAAAAATTCTTAATCTGTCTGCCCTGAACCGTAGTATTCACTATAACTATTATTTCTTTTATACCCGCTTTCCTGACTACTTTAAGAATATAGCCTATCATAGGCTTTCCACAAACCGGCTGCAAAACCTTAGGCAAAGAAGATTTCATTCTACTGCCTTCTCCGGCAGCAAGGACAATACATTTAAAATTTCCCAAAAATACCATCTCCTGATAACACCTTAAAAAAAGGACTCTATTTGTTTTAAAGTTTTTAACTTCGACGTTCTTTTCCCCGAATAAAGCAATTCTACGAAGAAAATTCTTCGAGACTTCCGCTAAAGAAGCCCCCCCATTCTCCGATAGGGTGAATCTATCCCCTGCGGAAACTGTACACAGTAACGAATGTCCCTTGCGTAAACATTGCAAAAATTTCTTCGATATTTTTGCAATACGCTTCGGGACAAAATTTGCCTCTGGCAAATTTTGGCTGCCCGGCGAGGACTCGAACCTCGAACCACGGCTCCAAAGGCCGGTGTGTTACCATTACACCACCGGGCAAAATATATTACCCAATAAACATAGGAATACCTCTTTAATATTAACAGGGGGTATCCTGGCTTCGAGATTATTTCAATTCCACTATGTCAAAATCCAAATTTCGCAAATCTTATTTATCTCGCATATCGCATAAAGATTTTCAGCCCCTTATTCAGGCTGATGTTCTTCAAAATCAATATTCATAGATTCAGAAGAACCACTTTTTTCTTCGCCGCCTTTTGATTCTTCAATCTGGTACGCGTCTAAGACTTTTTGCTGCAAGTAATTTCTAAACTCTTGTTTTATAGGATGCGCGATATCCCTGTGTTCGTTATCATGTTCTTGCCCTACCATGCTGTCTCTTCTTTCGATAACTTCAAGTTGTCCGCCACATTTATTGCAATACTTACTGCTGACCACATTTCTGTGCCCGCATCTCGAACATGAATTGCGCAGTCTCCGTGACGGCATGGCAACGAAAAGACCTTTGTTCCCCTCGATAACTTTTATATCTCTTACTACGAAAGAATCGTCGAAGGTAACCGTCGCGTAAGCTTTTAATTTTTTGTCTGGACTTTCCCTCAAGAATATTCTAACCTCGGTAATCTGCATTTTAGTTTCTCCTTTCACTCTGTAAAATACCTGAGCTCGCGCTGTTTTCTTAAACTACAAACTTCCCGCAATTTGCATGCGCCATCCTAAAAACCTCAACCGCTCCTTAGCCGCAACCGCCTCCTTTCTCGTCGAAGTCAACACAAAAAAAGTCGACCCGCTTCCAGACATTAAAACAGCCTTATAACCAGCTGTTTTGATTATTTCCTTTGTTTTTTTCATTATCGGGAATTTTTCAAACACTGTTTCTTCCAATTTGTTATAAAGCTCTTTCTCAATTTGAGTTATGTCTTTTGTTTTCAAAGCACGGAACAGCATTTTAGCATCTTTGTTTTTTTTTGTCAAGCCTAATTCCAAACCTTCATAAGCCTCTTTAGAGGAAACACCGAAGTCTGGGAAAATCAATAAAAACCAATACCGCGGCAATTCAACCGGCTCTAAAATCTCACCGCGCCCCCTGCCAAACGCGGACTTATATCCGCCGGAAAAAAAGGCTGTGTCAGAACCAAGTTTTATGGCAATCTTACAAAGTTCTTCATCGCTCAATTTCAAATTATACAGCTTATTTATTCCTGCCAATACGACAGCCGCATTGCTTGAACCTCCGCCAAGTCCCGCTGCCAGAGGTATTTTCTTCTTTATGGTTATCTGCGCTCCACCAAAATCACGTTTTTGTCTGAGAGCTTCAACCGCTCTATAAACAATATTTTTATTATCGGTGGGCAGCTGTCTGCAATCGGTCTTGATAAATGTGCCGTTTTTCTTGCTTTTTTTTATATGAATAGAATCATAGAAATTAACGGCCTGAAAAAGGGTGTGTATTTGATGAAAACCGTCTTTTCTCTTTTTAAAAACTTCTAAAAAAAGATTAATTTTGGCAGGGGATTTTAAAATCAGTTTATCCATAAGTCTCTGGCTGTAAGATTACGCATGATTCGCCGTCATCCGTTTATCGATTCTTCTTTGCGGCTAATAGTTCTTTCGCGGTTTTAACTAAATTTTCGCGAGTCAGACCAAAATATTCGAATAATTCTTCGGCTTCACCGGACTCGCCGAATCTATCCTCAACACCTACTATTTTAACCGGAACAGGACAAGTTTGAGAAAGCACTTCACAAACAGCCGATCCAAGACCGCCTATTACCGAATGCTCCTCACAAGTTACGATTGCTCCCGTTTTCTTCGCGGCCCCTATAATGGCTTCTCTGTCAATGGGCTTTATAGTGTGCATGTTAATAACTTGGGCGCTTATGCCTTTTTTTTCTAAATCCGCCGCCGCTTCCAAAGCTACGCCAGTCATCGTCCCGCAGGCAATAAAAGTCAAATCGCCGCCTTTTTTAAGGACATTGGCTTTACCTATTTCAAATTTATCTTCTTCTTTAGTAACCTGCGGTACGTTATTTCTGGAAAAACGCAGATATACAGGTCCGGGACATTGGGCGGCTAAAATGGTCGCGCGTTTAGCTTCCAGGGCGTCGCAGGGCACAATCACGGTCATATTAGGGAGAACTCTCATAAGCGCTATTTCATTCAATGCCTGATGCGTCGCGCCATCGGGACCAACCGAAATTCCGCCATGAGTACCGACTATTTTTACGTTCAACTTCATATAACAAACCGAAATGCTTAACTGGTTCAATGCTCTTTCGGCCGCGAAAACACCAAACGTACAGGCATAAGGAATTTTACCCATCATGCTCATGCCGACCGCCGTACAAAACATATCCTGCTCAGCTATTCCTAAACTAAAAAATCTTTCAGGAAAATCTCTTTTAAACCAACCGGCTCTGGTGGAATCGGTTAAATCAGCCGAAAGAACTACGACATCTTTATTCTTTTTGCCCAATTCTACCAATCCTTCGCCAAATCCGTCTCTGGTAGATTTCGATTTAATTTTTTCTTCCATTTTATTCTAATTCCTTCAATGCTTTTTTTAGTTCTTCGGCTTTAGGAGCTACACCATGCCACTTAACATCGTTTTCCATAAAAGAAACTCCTTTGCCTTTAATCGTATGCGCGATTATTACCGACGGTCTGCCTTTTATCATTTCCGCTTCGTCATAAGCACTTTTTAATTCAGCGGCATCGTGGCCATTTACTTCTATCGTATGCCAGCCAAAAGCCTTCCACTTTCCCGCCAACGGTTCTATATTTTTAACATCTTTAAGCCAGCCGTCTATTTGCTGTTTATTATGATCTACAATAGCGCAAAGATTATCGAGACTATAATGAAAACTTGTCATAACCGCTTCCCATATTTGTCCTTCATCAGTTTCCCCGTCCCCCATAAGACAATACACTCTAAAGTCTTTGTTTTCTTTTTTTGCGATCATGGCAATTCCATTGGCAATAGATAACCCCTGGCCAAGGGAACCGGTCGAAGCTTCTACCCCCAAATTTAAATTGCGCTGGGCGTGTCCCTGCAACTTAGAACCGAGTTTTCTTAATGTCCATAAAATCTCTCTTTCGAAATAACCGGCTTTCGACAGAACCGCGTAAAGAGCGGGACAGGCATGTCCTTTCGAAAGAATAAATCTGTCGCGGTCATTCCACCGCGGCTCTTTCGGATTATGTTTCAGTTTATAAAAATAAAGCGCCGTCAAAATCTCCACCGCGGATAAAGAACCCCCGGTATGACCGGAACCGGCTTTTTCAAGCATCAGCAAAATATCTTTTCTGATATCAAGGCATATTTGCTTCAATTCTTCATCGGAAAAAATTTTTTTCATCTTTTTACACCGTATTTTTCTTCTATTTCGGATAATTTCTTTTTAATTTTTTCGTTTTGCGGATCCAGTTTAAGTGCTTCTCCATAATTTTCTACGGCTTTTTTAATGCCGCCTAAACCTAAATTTATATCCGCCAAATGTTCAAAAATCACCGCGTCATCTCCGTTTAAAACCAAAGCGCGTTCTATCAAATCACGAGCTTCTTCCAACTTGCCCAATTTATAATAAACCCAGCCCAAGCTGTCTAAATAAGCGCCGTTTTCAGGTTCGCTTTCAAGCGCGCGTTTTATTAATTGCCCTGCTTCATCTAAATTCTCACCGTCTTCGGCATACATATATCCTAAATAATTAAGAGCCGCATCATTATCAGGATTTATTTTTATAGCCTCGCGCATCCGCTCCTTGGCTCTTTGCCTTAAACCATTTCTCTCATATAACGCGCCCAGATAAAAAAGAACCGCGTCATTCAATTTTACTTCCAAAGATTTAATGTAAGCCTCTTCCGCTTCTTTGAAATTTTTTTCCTGCGCGAAAGATACTCCCAGCAAAAAATAAATCCGCTCGGTTTCCTTATTCAATTTCAGCGCCTCTTGCAAAATGTCAACGGCGACCTGCGGATTGTCTTCTCTTAACAAGGCAAACACGAGATTTATGTAATTATCAACATCTTCGGGCAGAAGTTTTATCAAAAACCGGTATTGCGCTTTAGCCTCTTCCGGCATCCCCTTTTCCAGATATATTTCAGCAAGATGTTTATAAATTTCGGTATCCAAAGGGGTTATATTTAAAACTTCTTCATACATTAGAATAGCCTTCTCGCTATCCCCCATTAATTCATAAACAACTCCCAGCGCGAGATATGGCTGAACATTACCGGGCGCTAATTCTTTCGCCTTCTCCAAAGCTGCTATGGCTTTATCATAATCTTTAAGCTCGGAATAAATTATGCCTAAATTAAAATAAATCATAGCCGCTTCCGGCTGTAATTCTATCAAACTCCGGTAAATTTTTATGGCCTCTTCGAGTCTATTCCCCACCGTATATAAATCTGCCAAATAACCGAGTGCCGCCAAATCATCCGGCTTAATGCTTAAAATCGTTTTATATTCTTCTATGGCAAAATCTGTTTTTTTTTGGGAGGCATAAATTAAGGCAAGCAGGTATCCCGGCTTAACGGATTCAGGAAAAAGCTGTTTCGCTTTTTTAAGATATTTCTCAGCTTCATCCCACTTAAAAAGTTTTATATATACACGCCCGACGGCGACATTCAAAGATAAGGAATCATTATCGAATTCCAACGCTTTTAAATATTCAGCCTCAGCCTCTTCTATCGCCTGCCCTTTTTCACAAAGTTGCCCCACGATATAATGCTTTAAAACTTCACTCTGAACAGACGCTCTTTTTTCCCTTACAATGATGCTTTTATCTGTTTGAGCAAAAACACTGCCTAATCCCAAAAAACTTAAAACAATTAAAATAAAAATTGCGTTTCTGTTTAAAAATAAATTCACTTGAGATAGCCTTAGAAATGGGACCTCACGGGCAAAGCCGCAGACACCATGTTAACATTCTGAGGCAAATATTACGCGTGTGCGGGATAAAGTTAATGATACTTTCGTTTTTGCCTCGAAACGCAAAATAACTACACTATCAACTTAATTCCTGATAAATATTAACATTGACAGTGTAATCCCGCTATGGTGGTCATGCCAAAAGCCATTCAAAAACCGGCAGGCAAATCCCCCACCCTTCTATTAAAAACTAATCCGACGGTGCGCTAATCCCCGCATCTCGAGCTTGCTCGCGTCGATAAAAAAACAGGAATAAACCATAGTTATCAAGAAAAAAGAGACGAAAAATCCTCTTTACTTTTTCTTGTGACGGTCTCTTCTCAATCTTTTTTTTCTTTTATGCTTGGCTATTTTAGCCCGTTTTCTTTTTTTACCGCAGGGCATATCGAACTCCTCATATTTAATAAATAACTTTATTTAACGGATATTCAATTATTCCCTCAGCTCCGGCCGCCTTTAATTTAGGAATAAAAATTCTTACTGTTTTTTCGTCTACTATAGTTTCTACGGCGTACCAGCCGTCATTACTTAAATTAGAAATGGTAGGTTTTCTTATCGCAGGTAAAAGAGAAAGCACTGTTTCCAGCTTTTCCTTTGAAACGTTCATTTTTAAACCTACTTTTTCTTCGGCCAGAATGGCTCCCTGTAAAAGCATGGCGATATTCTGCATTTTATTTCTCTTCCAGTCATCTTTCCATGCCTTCTTATTCGCGATAAACTGAGTAGTGGATTTGCAAATTTCGGCTACTATCCTTAAATTATTAGCTTTAAGACTACTGCCGGTTTCCGTCAATTCAACAATGGCATCTACTAATTTAGGCGCCTTTACTTCCGTAGCCCCCCAACTGAATTCGACTTCCGCTTTAACTTTATTGTCTTTTAGAAATTTTTTAGTCACATTGACTAACTCGGTGGCAATCCGCTTTCCCTCTAAATCCGAAATTTTATTTATTTTAGAATCCACCGGCACCGCCAAAACCCATTTAACCGGCCTTAAACCCTGTTTAGCGTAAATAAGCTCCTCGATTCTGGTTACATCGGCGTTATTTTCTAAGATCCAGTCATTACCCGTCAACCCGCAATCAAGCGCGCCTTCTTCGACATAACGCGGCATTTCCTGCGCTCTGAGGAGAATAGTTTCCAGCTCATCGTCATCAACAATCGGAAAATAAGAGCGGGATCCAACCGATATATTAAAACCGGCTTTCTTAAATAACTTAAACGTAGATTCCTGTAAACTGCCTTTAGGTAAACCCAATTTTAGTTTCATTTTTATTTTCCCAAGATTTGATTGAACGCAATTCTCATGCACAGATCCATTAATTTCCAAAATAAATTGTACTTTGTGGAATTATTTTATCTTCTTATCTTTAAAAAGTCAAGTAAATTGCGGGAGGTTGTCAAGCCAAAGTAGAAATGTCCTATTCTTACCAAAGTAGAAATGTCCGGTTGTTATGCTGTTGTTAGCAGCAGTATTTTCTTTTACCCCAAACCGCAAGGAATTTATGCTTTTGTTTTCTGCCCGCGACTCGCGTATAAATTATCAAGCGGGCTTTTGGGCGTGCTTGACATATCTCTCAATACATGAGTATAAATCATCGTTGTCTC
>JBDRBQ010000046.1:0-57121 GCA_043822625.1 Candidatus Omnitrophota bacterium
GGTCCCCAGTGACTATATATTAAATAGAAACCAACATCTGTTAACCATTCATGAGCTACCCATGGATAACCCGGCATAGTATAAGAAAACAGATCACCATGTGGAACACCCCACCGTAAGATATCTTGCCCATTACGAATATGCCAACCCATATCTGGATCCCAAGGCGGTCGCATCAATACTACTATGGTTAAAATGCTGGTCAGAATAATAAATATTATCCCCCGCCAATCTGAATAAAAAAAGGATTTCTTCTTATTGATCTTTATTAATCTACTCATCAATAACTTGAATATTATCTAGTTTATTAACTAACTCCCGTGTCCCTAAATCTGTTAAATCATAATAACCCAGCTCTCCTAAATTCCCAGGGATAACTATGCGACTAAGGGGCGGAGTTACTTGCCCCCAATTATTGCGAATAACAATCAACTTCTTATCGGTCGGCGCAATAACTAAATTATCAACTAGAGTAATTTGGCGCTGGTAAGCCATAAACCATGCTTTATTGTCGGGATTATAAAACCCACCAAAAAATTTGCCATATGTTAGATACTCTGGTAAATAATATTGGAAATGTTGCAAACCCCAGCTAACATAGGGTTTCTCAATACCAATAATGGTAGATTGAGGATGAAAATTTTCTCGAATCAACGGGAAAACAGTTTGCCATATATAATTATCTCGCGCAATTGAAGAATGAGTTGACCTTTGCATCTCTACAAAACCCGTTGGTTGCCCAATATAAACCAAGATATTCACTCCCATTACTAATATCATCATCATCACTATCATTCTTAATTGGTTGGACTGCATTTGCTTCTGTGGCAAAACAGCAGCTATTTGTTTAGTTAAACCAACCAACGCTCCGGCGATCACAATAGTTAAAGCAGGTAGAATCACTAGTAAGTAGCCCGACATATTAAAAATAATAAGGGTATAAAAGATTAGAGCCGGCATTACCCAAACTAACCAAAATAAACTTGTTAAACGATCAGACTTTAATTTTTCCCAATGCGGAGCAAATAAGTAAATTATAAAGATAGTAACTAAAACAGCAGCCAAACCAAAATTAACCACTAAATGTTCTGCCATCCATCCCAAATGTTGACCCAAACGCACCCAAAAATCACCACTAAAGACTGAAAATTCATAAATACCCGATTTTGTAAAAAACATAGCTGCTACTGCATGCCAAAAACCAACAAGCCCTCCGCTTAAATAAGCGGCCGGCAGTAACCATGACAATGTTATCCCACTTAAAATACCAAAGTTGATTAACCCTATGCGCCAACGTCGCTGAACCCAGATTGACCATAGCCAGAGTGGTGCCATAAATAATACTAGTGTTGGACGAAAGCCCCCGCCCAATCCCAAGGCTATACTTGCCCACATTAACGACCGCCACCTCTTTTTTGGCTGATCACCGGTTAGAGCATCATACAAATGAAAACCAACCCATGCCGAGAAAAAAACATCCGTGACATAATTCATTGCTACTTGTCCATGGAACCAAAACAAAGGTGCAAATACAATCAGACCTAAACTCACCCAGGCAATTTTTATATTAGTAATCTTTTTAGCTAAATAGAATATTGCATAAACTGATAAAACCGAAAAAATAATACTGGTAATAACTAAAGCTGTGTTGGCATCATTTACTAACCAATAAATTGGCTTAGTAAATAAAACATACAAAGCGTAACCAGGAGGATGGGGTTGTTGTATGCTAACATCATATTTATCCAAACTCAATGCATATAGCACCGAATCAGTATTATACAAATATAAGCTCCGCCCTAACCAACGACTGATAATGACAATTAAAACGATACTACCCAACCAGCATTTTTCATAGCGTACAGTAAATATGCGATGCCAAAATTTAGAATAAGATTTTGTTTTCACTCTCCTATCTTAACAATCCTGGGATAAAAAAACACTCCCATTATTCCTGGGAGCAAAAATCACACTTATTATCAGGACATATTAGAGATTAACTTAATGTATAAGTTAGCACAGCTTGATAAGTACCCGATGCATCCGTTGACCACACAGTAAGATTAATTTTTCCATTATCATATTGGAATATGCCACTGGCTTGAGTTGAACCATTTAGTAAAGTAATACCCCCATCGTTCAATAGCCCATTGGTGCCTACTGATGTGTAAGTAGTCGTACCATTTTGGATATTACTAATTGTACCGGTCTCTGCATAGGCATTCATTCTGTTCGCACTAATAGTAAAATTAGCATCAGTTGTATCAGTTAATGAATTGCTATTTAGCGCTACTGTCCAGGTCTGAGCATTACCACGATAATCTGTCACAGTCACACCATCCATTTCTTCATTACCCGTAATTACATTTGCAGTTGCATAAGGTTGACTTGGGAAAGCCATACTATTAGGAACATTCACAATTGTAAAAGCACCTGCTGTAATATTAAATGTTAAGTTAGTTACATCAGCTGCCTTTGTCCATTTAGGAAGCCCTACAAAGGTATTAATAATCATTAAACCAGCTACCATCAACATTAGACCACCAATTAACTGTTGTCTAACCTGGTTCTCTGCTTTTTTGATTAAAATTTTATTATTCATTTTGTTTGTGTAATAAGGTTATTTTTTACCTTATTATCTTATTATACCACTAATTACAGATTTGGTCAACACTTTTCTTTTGGGTAGGAATAGGGTCAAGACAGCTAAAAATTAAGCAATATTTTGCTTATTAATTCAATTAGCTTATTCTCCCCCTTTTGCATTAATTTATATCACAAACAAATTGCAATCATTTTCTGTATAACTTTGCTTTAATAAATAATTGACAACGCATTCCTTGCATCGTCGCATTGTCACCCTGAATAGATTATACGATTCTGGACAAGCCAGAATGACAATGGGAGAATAGTGGTGATTGCTTCGGGGTGTGGCCTAGTGGTTTAAGGCGCCCCGATGGACATCGGGGAGATCGCAGGATAATCTAATATTATGATGGGATTTGTCTACATTTTACAGAGTACGAAAAATCTCAGGTATTATATTGGTTCTAGCGTCGATGCAGACAAACGATTAATTTATCACAACAATGGTTGGGTAACAGCCACAAGGAATAAAGGCCCATGGGAAATCAAATTTATACAGGGCTATCCTACTATCAAAGAAGTTAAACAAATAGAATATAGGCTAAAAAAATCAAAAAGCCGAAAGATTATTGAACAAATCATTTCTGAACAAGTTGTAAAATTAAAGTTGTCGGGGAGTAGCGCAGCGGCTAGCGCACCGCGTTTGGGACGCGGGGGTCGCAGGTTCGAATCCTGTCTCCCCGACCATTATTAATATAATAGGCGCTCCGACGTTACGTCGGGGAGATCGCCCCGATGGACATCGGGGTCACCCCGACCAGCAAAAAATATTTATCAGAATGAGACCTTAGTTAATTTATTAACTAGATTTTTATAATCGGATTGACTGAAACCAAAATCTAAAAGTTGCTTTGCTGTATTAAAAGCAGATTGTGGCTGATTATGTTTTTGATAAAATTGTGCCAATTCAGCAATGGCCATAGAGAGGTCTAGATAAGCTCGACCATTTGTAATAAGGGCTTGATAAATTAATTCTACTTGTTCGAATTCAGCCCTCTCATCTAAAAATTGAATTACAATTTTTAGATCATTTAATCTGGGCGTGTATCCACTAGTTAATGCTCGCCGGATTAAAATACCACCTTGATCTAAATCGCCTTGGGCCAAATACCAAGCGCCTACTTTATAGTTAATTATTCCATTATATGGTTCTAAATCTAGTGCTTTAGTATATTTTGTTTTGGCAATTTCTAAATCACCCGACTGGCCATAGATATTCCCCCATTGCCAGTAGGTCTCGGCTTTATTGGGAGCTAACTCTATAGCTTGGTGAAAATTAGTTTCTGCTTTACTTAAAAATTCTGGCCAAACCTCTGCTAAGTGACCATAATACAACCCAAAAATAAAATATTGATAACTATTATAGGGTTCTGTTTTATAATTTTCTGGCAATAAATTGGCTAACTGAAGTTGAAAATTATTAAATTCTGATTGATCAACAAATGTCTTACGCTGGTTATTTGCTAAAACCACCATTTGGACCCGAATCGGATTAGACAAATAGGAATTTTGGGCCAAAGCTCTTTGGAAAAATTTCCAAGACTCTGAAAATTTCTGTTGTTGAAAAACTATAGTACCTTGATCGGCGAAATGCACCGCCACAAGAGGCTTAACGATCGACCAATAAGATAAACTGATCATACTAACGCCAATAACAAAACAAGTCCACATCTTCCAATCCGAGTAGTGTGACAAACGTGCAGATGACGAAACAAAGAAGATCTGCCCTAAACCAACTAAAGCAAGCAACAGATAGGGAATAATGCCAACTAACTGAAATGCTGTCAAAGCAAATACACCGTAGATAACCACTGTTGTTAAACAACCTAAATAAAATACAGCATCGAGATATGTTTTTTGTTGACGAATAAGTTTAAACGCTTGTCGATAACCCAACCATATGCCTGATAACAACAACATAATATAAGCAATTAAGGCAAATACCCCTCCATTAATCGCCATGCCCAGATAATCGTTATGTGGTCGATCAGTATGAACTTCTGCAAAAGTCACATTTCGTTCTTGCGAACCTTGATAATTACGGTCAAATACTACACTAAAATTCTCTAGACCCCAACCCAATAATGGTCGCTCAATAATAGCTTCGGTTGCGATTTGCCAAGATTGATAACGCGCTACTATTGAATCTGAACGTAAAAAATACTGATCTACTGCTTTATGCGCCCAGAACTGTTCCGGCAAAGATTGGTTTAATCCCAACCCACCCAACAGCAAACCAAACCCTATAATTAATCCGATCACCACCCGAGTTACCCAAGCTCTTTTAAAAAAATATAAATATGTAATGCCAAAAACTAACCCACCTACTACAGCAGCCAGCCAGGCCCCCCGCGACCAAGTTAATACCAAGATCAATGCTCCTAAAATAACATTCGTTAACCCAAAATAGTACCACTGACGACTAACACGAGCTAACGATAATGTCCAAGCTAAAATTAAGGGCAAGGCCAGAGCTAAATATCCTCCCAAAAAAACAGGATTATCTAAGGTTGATCCGATACGACGCCAATTATCGGATGTTCCGGGTGACAACGCAATTCCAGGCCAATGTACAAATTGGCCCAAACCATAGATAACTACTGCAGTGGTACCAACTACACTAATTCCAATAACTTGCCACCAAGCTTTTCGAGTATTAAGTATGCTGGTAGCAATAATAAAAAATATTAAATAATAAAACCACATTAACAAACCATCTGTACGGTTAAAAGTCCCCCAAAAACTAAGATATGGCTGAACTGAAGTAATGGTAGTTATCGCTAAAACAACCACTAAACCCAGAAAGCTCCATCCAACAAGATTAAACTTTGGTAAATAACTTCTATCTCGCCAAATTAAACATAGATAAACTAACACCAAAACTGTGATTAAAATATAAAAAAGTACTGCCTTATTAAAACCAATACCAATAAAAACATAGGTAGGCACCCAGAGAGGCACACTAGCCACTATTATCCCGATTAACCAAATCGCGAATGTATGAAGGCGATTAGTTATTAAATTAGATTTGAGCTTATGATTAGACATAGTAAAAACCAAACGATTAATTTCATTTTACCTGTTTACCTTATGAAACAACAGCTATATCCTTTATAATATGGGTAACTAAGGTTGTTTTGATGTTTATCGAGAAGATGATTGTTAAAAGGGCTATGCTATGATTAGAGTATGAATCCCGTTAGAAGCACTCCATCAAGTGATAAGCTCCATGCATTACTCAATAATTAATTTATTATCAGATATCTTATTGTTAAATATCGGAAACCCAACGGTTCCCTGCTTCTAACGGGATGAAATATTCTGATAGTTTTATCAAAACCAGCAAGGAAGCGCCTAAAGAGGCCGAGACAACCTCGCATAAATTATTGATGCGTAGCAGTTTTATTCACCCCCTTGGTGCTGGCTTTATATCGCTTTTGCCGATGGGTTTTAGGGTGTATCAGAAAATTTATAACATTATCACCGAGGAGCTAAATAAAATTGGTGTGGAAGATATGGTTATGCCAGTTGTCCATCCGGCGCGCGTCTGGAAAGAAACCGGGCGGTTTAGCGAAGTCGGGCCAGAATTGTGGAAAATTAAAAACCGAGCTGATGAAGATTTTTGTTTAGCCATGACTCACGAGGAAGTTGTAACCGACGCGGCTAAAAATATTATCTCGTCATACAAGGATCTGCCCAAACTAGTCGGTCAAATTCAAACTAAAGTTAGAGACGAAGCTCGAGCACGCGGTGGTCTCCTGCGTACCAAAGAATTCACCATGCAAGATGCTTATTCGTTTGATAAGGATCAGGCTGGGTTAGATGTGGTCTATCAAAAATTCATCGAATCCTATAATCGTATATTCGAGCGGGTTGGTATTGAAACTGTAATGATCGAATCAAGTGTCGGGGCCATGGGTGGGTCTGGTGCACATGAATTTATGTTGATTGCACCCAGTGGCGAAGACAAAATTGTAGTTTGTGGTAGTTGCGGATGCGCCGTTAATGCCGAGATTCTCGGCATAGAAAAAGATGATAAAAACGATTTTCCGGATCGGGCTGTCAATTGCCCCAAATGCCAAGCTAGTAATTGCCAGTTTAAGCGTGGGATAGAAGTGGGTAATATATTTAAACTGGGTACTAAATATAGCATTCCCCAAAAACTTTATTATACTGACGAAAATAACCAACAAAAGCCGGTCGTAATGGGTAGTTATGGTATCGGTTTGCAAAGATTATTGGCTTCGGTGGTTGAAGCCAGTCATGATGATCGAGGGATGATTTGGCCAGCCAGTATTGCTCCATACCAAGTGCATTTAATTAGTATCGATAAAAATAAAAAAGCCGATACTATTTATGAGAAATTAACCGCAAAAAGTATTGAGGTTTTTTATGATGACCGCGAAAGTGTTTCGCCAGGCGAAAAATTTGCCGATGCTGACTTGATTGGGATCCCCCTGCGGGCAACTATCAGCAAAAAAACTGGCAGTAAAATTGAATTGAAAAAGCGCACTGATAATGAAATCAATTTAGTAACCACCACCGAACTCATCAAATTGTTAAAACAATAGCCTTTCCTCCAACCTCATTCTTGTCCATTTTATCTCGTCATTCCGGGTCTGACCCCTTTGCTAACTTTTCTCTGTCATCCCGGGCTAAACCCCTTTGTCATCCTGAGCCATCACTTTTGTCATCCTGAGCGGAGTTCCCTGTGGGAATGCAGTCGAAGGATCTAGATAAATCCGACAATGTCGGATTTATGGTCTTGATTAAATCGTCTTTTTTCTCTCGGCGCCATCTCTTAAGTTGTTTTTCTCTGGCAATAGTATCAATAATTTGTCCGCAATTTTCAAAGTAAACTAGTTTTTTAGTTTTGTACTTCTGAGAAAAGCCGGGAATTAATTCTTTTTTGTGTTCGTATACTCTTCTTGATAGATTATTAGTCACACCAATATACAAAACTCCTGACCTGCTTGCCATAATGTAGACATAATATTCCTTCATAACCTTATTGTACGAGATCCTTCGACCCTCCTACGCCAAGGCTACGGACGGGCAGGCAAGTTCAGGATGACAGAGAGAATAGGTCGGGATGACAGAGGGATAAATGGACTTGGGGTGATATTTACAAGACTGGTACAATAGGTATATGACTTTAGTCAATCAGTTAGAATTAATTGTGCGAAAATCGGCCACTGAACTGTGGCCAGATATTAAAATTCCACCTTTTGATGTAACAACACCGCCTGCTGAAGAGTTTGGCGATCTTTCGACTGCTCTGCCCTTAACTCTGGCTAAGCTTTTGACCAAACCCCCAATCGAAATCGCTAATCAAATCAAAGCTCAATTTGATCAACAACCACTCACATATATAAAAGAAGTTACTGTCACCCAACCCGGTTATATCAATTTCATTTTGGACTACCCTATTTTGAGTAAACATTTAATTAATAAAATTCTAACTCAAAAGCAGGCTTATGGCGGAGACAAAGAAGACAAAGGCAAAATAATTATCGAACATACTGCCATTAATCCTAATAAAGCCGCTCATATCGGTCATTTGCGCAACGCTTGTTTGGGAGACAGCACAGCTAACCTTCTCCGCACAGACGGTTGGCAAGTAGAGGTACAAAATTATATTGATGATACGGGAGCACAGGTTGCTGATGTTATTGTAGCAATAGAAAATTTGCCTGATAAGCAGGGCAAACAACTATTTGATTACTTCTGTTGGGATATCTACGCCAAAATCCAAAAAATGTATGAAGTAGATGAAAAATTAAAAGAGCGGCGCGATGAAGTTTTGCACTTATTGGAAGAAGGTAATAACCCTACTGCCAAAACAGCCTCCCAAATTACCAACAAAATAGTTAGCCGACATTTAGAAACATTATCAAGACTGAATATCGCCTACAATTTACTGGTCTGGGAAAGAGACATTATTGATATGGGGCTATGGCCGGCTGTCTTTGCTGATCTTAAGCAAAAGAAATTAATCCATCAATCTAAACGAGGTGAACATAAAGGAGCTTGGGTGGTGGAATTTGGCGAAACAGAGCGAGAAAATAAAATTTTAGTTAAAAGCAACGGGGTGGCCACTTATACCGCTAAGGATCTGGCTTATCAATTGTGGAAATTCGGGCTTATACCAATAGATTTTGAGTATTATACTCGAACCTTACAATGGGATGGCAAGCCTTTACTTACTACAAAAGGTGGAACTTTTGGTATTAAAAATTTAGAAACTGCCCAGCGTAATTTTAGCCAGCCTAATAAAGTAATTAATGTGATTGATTTGCGTCAAAGTTACCCCCAAGAAGTTATTAAAGAAACTTTGGATAAATTAGGCTACGCTAATGAAGCAGAAAATTCTATTCATTTGAGATATCAAGTAGTAAAACTATCTTTGGGGGCAGTCAAAGAATTGGGTATTAAGCCAGAAATTGATAAAGAAGAATATGCCATGTCGGGGCGGGAAGGTATTGGGGTCAAGATTGACGATCTAATGGATAAGGTGGAAGAAAAAATCAGTCGAATTAACCCTCAACTTAGCCCTGAAGATGTACAAAAAATGGCTTCTGCTACAATCCGCTATTACATGCTAAGAAATCGGGCTACCAAAGAAATCATTTTTGATTTTGATGAGGCCTTAAAAACCGACGGTAATACGGGCGCTTATTTGCAATATGCTCATGCACGTTGTTGTAGTATCTTAAACAAAGTTACTGGCTGGCAACCCTTGGCTCACCATGCTGATATGCCAAAAGACAGTTCGCCAGAAACCAACCAATTAATTAAATTAGTAGAGGATTACCCAAGAGTATTAGAATTAGCCGCTGACGAATTAGACCCGTCTTTGCTCACCGATTTTGCCTTTACTTTGGCCAGTACTTTTTCTAAATTCTACGAGAAAAATCCCGTACTATCAGCTGATGACGATATAAAAAACTTCCGCCTACATTTGGTAGCAACAGTGAAACAGGTTTTAGCTAACTTGCTATCCACCATCGGTATTATCCCCTTAGAAAAAATTTAACCCATAAAATTCCTCCCCTTTTCAAGGGGAGGTTAGGCCTGCCCCGCGGAGCGACATCTATATCGGAAGAGGATAAATATCATATTTCCGATGAGATGGAGCTTATGCTGGGGTCTTTGAGCCCGGCATTCTGTGGTACACAATCCCCCCGTCATTCTCGCATCTCTCTCCGTCATTCCCGCGAAAGCGGGAATCCAGACATAAAAAGAACAGGAAAATGTTTTCTGTTTGTTTTCTTGTCTGGATCCTCTGGTCAAGCCAGAGGATGACAGAAAAAATGTTTTACTAAATTCTTTTATTTTTTATTTCAGAAATCTTCTTTTCTATATTACCTATTTCTTTATTTAATTCAAAGAAACATTCTCGAGATTCTTTAATTGTTTCTTTTATGTTATATAGCTCTTCTTCGATATTTTCAGTTTTTGCATTTGTAGCTATTACATAAGATTGATGCGCAATAAAATTTCTTGTTACTCTTATTTTTTTTAACTTTTTAAGCAAATCTTTATTATTATTTCTCCGTTCAAAAACTTTTATTAACTTTCCCAAGGGCATAATCTCTATTTCTTTTAAATCGGACTGGTTAAATCTATAATACAAAACGCCTTCAAATCGAATAATAGCCATTGCTTCAAATCTATAAAGATATAGTTTTAATGCTTCTTCAATAAATTGAAAATTCAAAAAAGCTTTTGGTATTTGATCTAAGTATTTCTGTAACATATTTATTCCTTTGTTACTATTTACTTTTATACCAGCTGATCCAAGCGTATTTAATTACGCAAAATTATTCTTGTCCCATTCCCGAAAAGCAAAAAGTATTCTTCGAACGATATAGTGATTTTTAGCGAAAAAGTAGCGTTAAAAAATGCGCATGTTTGAGCCGCTTCTGGCGGTGAGTTTGCGTATTTTAGACATTTTTTTGTGTGCCGTCAGGCAAAAATCACGTTTAGTGAGAAGAATATTTTTTCTAAAACCTACCATCCTCCCGACGCGCCGCCGCCGCCGGACATGCCGCCGCCGAAACCTCCGAATCCCCCGCCAAATCCGCCGGAACTTCCGCGGGATCCGCCGCCGTACCAATATCCGCCTCTTCTGTGATGACTGTGGGGAGTTAAAATAAAAAACCATAATAATCCGGAGCGCATTGAGAATACTAAAATAAAAAGAAAAAGGGTGAATAAAATTCTCAAACCGGAAGAAGCGGCGGTTTGTTGGGGCACAACAACGGCGCTTAAATCTTCTCCTAACTCTGAGGACGGAACGTTATATTCATCCGCTACCAATTTAGTTACGGCAAAAACTCCGTCGGTAATTCCCTTTGAATAATTGCCCTGTTTGAAAGAAGGAACTATAATGTCTGCTATTATACGGTTCGCCAGAGCGTCTGGAATAGCCCCTTCAAGGCCGTAACCAACTTCTATTCTTAAGTTTTTGTCTTTTACCGCGACTAACAGCAGCACACCGTTATCTTTGCCTTTTTGTCCTATACCCCATTGTTCGAATAATTGCACGGCATAACTTTCTATATCTAAGGGGTTTACCGTGTCAATACTGACTACCGCCACCTGAGCGGTAGTTTTTTGTTCAAGCCGAAAGAGTAAATTTTCCAGTTTTATTTTATCCGGCGCGGATAAAACGCCGCTAAAATCATTAACGTATCCGGTGTATTGAGGAAAATTTTCCTGAGCGGATAAAGTTCCCGTGAAAAGAAAAATCAAAGCCGCGAGTACAAAAATTTTAAATTTCATTACAACTCCCTTTTTCTATAAAGAATCCACTATAATTGCCAGTATTTGAATCTGGTCCAGATATTTTCCAAAATAGACTTCCGCGTCTTCCCCGCCAATTTTCTCGTCGTTTTTTTTCTCTTTTAAAATAGCGGTAAAAACATCTTCATCCAGTTTAAATTCATCAGCGATGGTTACTAAAACCGATTGTTTATCCACGGGCGGGTTTATTCCTTTAAGCCGGATTAAATTTCTAAAAACAGGAATAAGCGAATACATGGATTCTTTCATCAAAGATTCGATGCCTTTCTTTTTAAGTCCTATTTCCAGATAAGCCTGACGAAGTCTTATCAATTTGCCTTTTATCTGCTCTTCGCAGAACAGTCTTATGTGGTCTTTGTTTATTTCTAGATTTTGCAGTAAATCTTCGCCATAAAGACAGATATGATTTTCTTTCATTTCTAGAAATTCCATAGGGAACACATCCTGCGAAGTTTTAATATGCTCCAGCGTCAGAAATAAAGGAGCGGCGATTTTTTTTGTTATGCCGCGCGAAACAAGTTTCAAACTCTTTTTTAAATCCGCCAGTTCCACTTTTTTGCAAACAATCAATAAATTTATGTCCGACGTTTTTAAAGAAAAACCATTGGTAACGGCGCTGCCGTATAGATTGATAGAAATCAGGTTATTCCGATGAAGGTTCAGTAACTGTTCTAAATATGGTGTGACATGCTTTTTTACTTCGGCATTTACTTTATCTAATTTTAAATTCTCCATAATTTGCTCCTATAGTATTTTTAATTCAAATTTTTTCCCAATGAATTACTTCATCTAAAGTACGGCTTTTTATTTGTTTATGTTTTTCTTTTGGCCACCCCAATGATATCAAACTAACAAGTTTTAAATCCGAACCGGCGCCTAAAAGTTCCGATACCTCATTGGCGTAAGGTTTTTTATCTCCGGCTACCCAGCAGGCCCCCAGCCCCGCGTCAGCCGCGGCAAGTAAAATATTTTCGACAGCCGCGCATCCGTCTTCAAGATAATATTTTGTATCTTTACAAAATACGGCTATACAACAGGCGGCGTTTTTGATAAAAGCGCCTGTGTTCGCTATTGCGCTTAATTTATTTAAGGTTTCTTTATTCTGAATAACTACAAATTCCCACGGTTCGATTGCTCTTGCACTTGGAGCTCTGCGTCCGGCATCAACTAACTTTTTCAACAAATCATTTTCAATGGATTTATCCTGATACTCACGCACGCTGGCTCTTTGCGTAATAGAATCTAAAGTTTCCATGCTTCTCCCCTTATTTTACTTTTACAATGGCCCCGCTTGTTACTTTTTTAAGCAAGTCGGGTTCCATAGAAACTTTACCCACGATAACCACTTCACTTGCCGGAACCGGTTTATCGCTAACGCTTAAAGGAGTTCTGCCAAAAAATATGCACAAACATTTTCCTTCAGGCCAATAGGCCACATCTCCCACATTTACGTCTGTCGTAGCTTTTTCTATGGGAACACTGATTCCCGTATCGAAATATATTTCATCCCCCCATATTTCCGCTTTTGATTCTATGGGTAATTTCTCTATAATTTTTTTCGCCGTAGTAGTATCCAGAAATCTAACGGGTAAATCCAGTACTATGTCTTCTGATTTAATTATAATTTTATTCATTATCTTGCCTCCGTGTGAGTGATTTTATATATTGGCGGTCATAAAACCGCGCCATTTATAGCGCGGATAAAACTTGGCCGCTCAGTATTCTGCCCAAGGAACCCCCTGTTTTAGCCCGGGGGGGCTCCATTTTCATAACAAATCTTTATCCTTAAAGCTGAAATAGCCCTCCGAACCGACAATAACGTGATCCAAAACTTCTATTCCCAGTATTTTGCCGGCTTCGACTAATCTTTTTGTAACTGCTATATCTTCTCTCGATGGTTCCAGACTGCCGGAAGGATGATTATGAACAAAGATAATATGAGCGGCGGAATTTTTAATGGCGGGCTCAAATACTTCTCTTGGATGAACCAAATTCGAGTTTAAAATACCTATGGATATAAGTTCTCTTTTAATTACCTGATTTCTGGCGTCCAGATAAAAAACCACAAAATGTTCTTTTTTATTATCTCTGATATTTCTAGATTCTTCCCATACTTGCGCCGCAGACATGCATAAAACCGCCTTTTTACCTTTAAGCAGTCTCTTGCCGAGTTCGAAGCAGGCAATGATTTCACAGGCCTTGGCCGGCCCTAAGCCGTTAAACTTCGAGAGCGCGCTAAATGATGCTTCTGGTAAATTTTCAGATTTGAAATTTTTAAGTATTCTGTTTGCCATGTTAACGACGTTTTCCCCGCTTTTGCCGGTTCTTAAGAGAATTGCCAAAAGTTCTGAATTTGAAAGTTTTTCGGCGCCATATCGTATTAATTTTTCTCTCGGCCTTTCTATTTTTGGCAGGTCTTTTATTTTTTGTTTTAAATTGTTTTTACTCATTATGTTCGTCTTATCCTCGTCTAACTTTTAAGTATAACATATATAAAAAATAAACATCAATCTATACTTATACTCAAACATTCCAATTGTCTTACAAAATCCAGGCTTTTAAATTTCTTCTCTATATGAATGTTCATAAATTGATGTATTATTAATATCAAATCTTTATGTATGCGCGGCGTAATTTTAAGACGTATAATTTCAAACAGATCTTTATATTCCAATAGATGCATGAAAAACAAAATTTCTTGTTTTATAATGGTATGCGTTTGCCTGATTTTAGCCGCGCAATCAGGACATAATAATCCGCCTTCGCTGAAATTAAAAAAGGCTTTGTCTTTTACGAGGGCAGAACATTTCAGGCAGCTGTCTATTTTAGGTTTGAACCCGGACAATGAAAGAAGTTTCAATTCGAACGCTCGGGCAAGAATTCGCACATCCATTTTACTTTTATCGAGAAAATCTAACGCGTTGAAAAGCAAATTAAAAATATCTTCGTTTTTATCATGAAGCTGTAGAAAGTTTTTAACCAATTCGGTAAAATAATAAGCATAGGATACCTTAATAAGGTCTTTTCTTAAATCATGGAAATATCTTTTTAAATCACAATGCGATACCAAATGGAGATTGCTTCGTTTTTTTTCATAAAAAACTATATTGCAATAGGAAAAAGGTTCGAAACTATTGCTTATTCTGCTGTTCTTGCCTCTAATACCTTTTGCTATTCCCTGAATTTTACCAAAATCCTTAGTGAATAAAGTAAGTAACAGGCTGGTTTCGCGAATATCCTGATTTTTAAGCACTATGGCTTGCGTTTTTTGAATTGTCATCGCATGAATTAAAATGAAACTTTTCCCGCGGAGAGAATAAGTTTCAATGCCTCTTCCACACTCATGTCAAGAAAAATCAATTGTTCTTTCGGCACTATTATAAAAACCCCCGAAGTGGGATTTGGAGAAGTCGGCAAAAAGACATTAAACAACTCTCCTCCATCTATTTTTTTTGAAATTTCAGCGCCGCTTTTAACAGCTACAAAACCAATCGAATAAATCCCTTTTCTCGGATATTCGACTAAAATGACTTTTTCGAAAAACTTCACTTGAGTTCCGAAAAAAGCGCCGGAAAGCTGTTTTAATCCGATATAAAGCTTGTTTACCATAGGGAGCTTAGTAAAAATTTTTTCGATTAAACGGAAAATATTTCGTATGATTATAACTTTAGTTGCCAAACCCACTAAAATAATAAATAAAACAACAAGTACGAAAATAAAAAATTTCGCTATATATTCAAAATAAGGAGTAAATTTCAATAAAGCGGGAAAGAAATTTATTATGGGTTCAAGTAAAAAAGAATTAACTGTAACAACCAGCAATCTAAATATAATAATAGTCAATATTATCGGCAATACAACTATCAATCCCGTCAAAAAATCATTTCTTAACCGCTTAAACATTAAAATTTCCTTTCTAATTCTAATCTAACTAAAAAGCTGAAATAAAACTACGGTTACCAAAATTCCCAATAAACTGCCTAAAAGCACTTCCCATATATTATGAATTTTAGTTTTTACTCTTGATTGCGCCACTAAAACCGCCAGAAAAAAACTCAGGACGATTAACAATTTATTAGTGGTATTTAAAGCTACGGTGGTCCAGATAGAAAAAGCGATAGCGCTATGTCCCGAAGGCATGCCCCCGCGTAAAGGCCGGCCTTTACCAAAAAAAGTTTTGGTTACTATTACAAAAAACAAAACCAATAAGATTGCCAAAAAAGTAATATGCCATGGTTTTTGTTTAATCCACGCGAGGCTCACAAATAAACCGGTATCAGGATTAAAAAAGAATTTACAAAAAACCAGATATCCCACTACTACCGAGTTAATAGCTGCCAGTAAAACACAGCCGGCGGTAATATCTTTAATTATTCTTGCCAATGGATGAAAAGTATCCGTTATCAAATCTATAATAAGTTCAACGGCTGTATTAAACATTTCGCTAATCAAAACAAAAGTAATTGCCGTAGTAAGAAGCAAAAGTTCAGTCTTACTTATGTTTAGATAAATTCCCGCGAAAAGAACACAAGCCCCAATTACAAAATGCACGCGCATATTGTATTGAGTTTTTAGTACAAAAATAAAACCTTCTATCGCGGTATTGAAACTTTCGGCTAATTTTCTTCGTTCCATAATTTTGAAAAAATTTCTTTTTCTTTCGCCTTCATTTTTTCTTTTTCTTTATCACTGTCATCGCGGTATCCAAGTAAATGCAAAATACCGTGTATTAAATAAAGCAAGGTTTCCTTCAGCGTGGTAATTTTTCTCTCGCGCGCGCGTCTGCGGGCGGTTTCGATAGAAATGACTACATCTCCTAAAATTTCCGGATTGACGCCGGAGAACCGGCCTTCCCGCATGCTAAAAGCAAGCACATCAGTAGCAGAATTTTTGTCGCGGTAGATTTTGTTGAGTTTCTTTATTTCTTTATCGTCTATGAAAAGGAGGCTGAGAACCTGGTTTTTAATTTTAAGCATATTTAAAATTTCTTCAGCCCAAAGTTTAATTTTTTTCCGCGGCAAGCGCGTTGTTTTCTGAATATTGGAAATGTATATGGTATTCATAAAATCAGGTGTAATTTCAGTTTTCTTTATCTTCCTGAGGATTCTGTTTTTGTCCGGATTCCCGCTTAAAAGGTTCTTGTAAATTAATTTCTTCTTCCTGTTCTACTTGAGGATAATCTATTCTTGAATGATATATGCCTACCAAAATCCTGGTAAAACTATCGGATATTCTGTGTAAATCTTTTAATGTCAGACTGCAATCATCCAATTGCCCGTCTATAAATTTATTATTGATTATTCTATGAACCAGTTTTTCTATTTTTACGGCTGTAGGCTCCTGAATAGTTCGGCTTGCCGCTTCGACTGAATCTGCCAGTAAAACAATGGCCGCTTCTTTTGTTTGGGGACGTGGTCCGGGATAACGAAATTCTTCTTCTTTGACGTTACTTTCATCCTGTTTTTCAAGCGCCCGCTGATAGAAATAAAAAGTCAGGCTTGTGCCGTGATGCTGTTTGATAATATCTACAATCGGCGGGCTTAACTTATATTTTTTAGCCAAATCGACACCTTCTTTAACGTGACTGGTAATGATTAAATTGCTCATCTTAGGCTGAAGTTTTCCGTGTCTGTCTTTCGACTCGATTTTATTTTCCGCGAAATAATCGGCATTTTTTATCTTGCCTATGTCATGATAATAAGAAGCTACTCTGGCCAGAAGAGAATTCGCGCCAATCGCGTCGGCCGCGGCTTCGGCAAGATTGCCGACAATCAGACTATGATGATACGTTCCTGGAGCGGAAAGCACCATCTCTTTTAAAATAGGATGATTCAAATCTGATAGTTCCAATAAGTTAATATCTGTGGTAATTTTAAAAGAATATTCGAGGATGGGTAAAATGCCCATTACAATAAAAGAAGACAAAATACCGTTGCCTACTCCCCACAGACTATCTTTTAAAAGTACTAAATAATTTAAGTTTTGTAACAAACCAATCGCGGTTATACAGGCGAAATTGGCTATTCCTACCAAAAGTCCGGCGCTCAAAATCTGCGAACGACGCCTGACTTGTTTTACACCGTAAATACCTACTAATCCCCCGACCATAGAAACAATAGCAGTAGAAAGTTTGTTGCCGGTAAGAATTCCTATGAACAAACTTAAAATAACGGTTACGATAACAGCTGTTTCATAATCTATCAAAATAGCAATACACATTGATACGCTTGCCAAAGGAATAAGATACGAAGGCGCGAAAGAAAGCACTATAAATCTGGATATTATAATAATAAATGTGGATAACAAACCTATTAAAATTATATTTTTTAAATCTCTATAAAATTTATCACGATGCAAAATGAAGTAAATTACGCAAAGCAAGATAAGAATAATCGAAATAATACTTAAACCGGCTATGAAAAAGAATTTATTGCTTTGTTTTTGTTCTTCCTCAAGTCTGTTCAAAAGCTCACGCAGATAGGTAATATGTTCTTTGGTGACGCGTTGGTTTTTGGCAACAATAATTTCGTCTTTAAAAATAGTAATTTCGTTATAAGCAGGGCCTATGTTTTTACGGGCTTTTTGCCGCCGAGAAAGTGTTTGTTGTTCGTCATAAGAAATATTGGATAATGACATTGATTCTATAAATTCAGTTATAGCGGGTATTATGGATTTGTTTTTGATTTTTTCTTTTAAATCTTTTTCCGCGGCTTTTTTATATTCATCAATATCTTTTAAGGATTCTACGTCAACAGTTTTTTCTCCGGCTGTATTGTTTAACGTAATTTTTATTTTTCGAGAATCGATTAAGCGGGCTTTTTCTTCGGAATTTATTATTCCCTCATTAAGATAGGAGGATAGAACTTCTTTTGTAATATCCGCCGGCTTTTCTGTATCATTTTCTTTTAAGAAAGGTTCGAGATTATTTTTATCTATATTTGGATAAGCTTTAGTAAGTAGTTCTATCTGTTGTTCATCGTTTATTTCTTTAATATTTCTGATTTTATTTATTTTAGAAAAGAATTCATCCGTCTTACTCAAAATATCCGCGTTAATCTTTTCGTTTAAAACGTAAATATCCGGTACTTTTTCTTCAGCTTCCTGCCGTAATCTGTCAGTTGTTGGCTGGTCTATGTCTCCCTTAACGGTAAAAGTAAAAGGCGCGTGAACGGTTTCTGTGGCAATGTCGCCTTCCTGTAAAGTGCCTTTATAAGGCCTTCCTCCAATGTTGGCAGTAATTACTACTACAAGGCAAAAAGCGATAAAAATCAATATTCTATATATTATATCTATTTTAAAACGAGATTTCTTTTGTTTAATCATTGTTCAGCTTCTTTTTTCTTATCTGCTTTTTCATAAGCGTTTATTATTTTTTGTACGAGTCCATGGCGAACGACATCTTTTCCGCTAAAATAACAAAACTTAATATCTTTTATGTCGGAAAGGACTGATATTACCTGAGTGAGACCTTTAGGTTTTCCTCCGGGCAAATCACTTTGGGTAATATCTCCTGTTATAACCGCTTTCGAGTCAAATCCCAAGCGTGTCAAAAACATTTTCATTTGTTCCGGCGTGCAATTTTGAGCTTCGTCTAAAATTATGAAAGAATCATTTAAAGTTCTTCCCCTCATATAGGCCAATGGTGCTACCTCTATTATTCCGCTGTCCATATTCTGCTGAATTTTATCGCTTTCCATCATATCATACAACGCGTCGTATAATGGCCTCAAATAAGGGCTTACTTTTTCATACAAATCACCCGGTAGAAACCCGAGACTTTCTCCCGCTTCTACCGCGGGCCGAGTCAAAATTATTCTGGAAACCAGGCCTTTATGCAGAGCATTGACTGCCATAGCCATAGCCAGATAGGTTTTACCGGTTCCTGCCGGACCGATTCCAAAAACAATACCATAACGCCTTATGGTGTCTATATATTCTTTTTGTCCTTTTGTTTTCGGAGCAATAAACTGCCTTTTGGAAGAAACTTCAATTTTATCCAGATAAATATCATGCACCGCGATTTTGGCATTATCTTTTATTGCTTTTACGGAATAAATTATTTCGTGATATTTTAATTGATGGCCTTTTCTTATAGTTTCAAGTAATTCATCAATAAGATGTCCGGCGGACTTTACTGCTTGTTCCTTTCCTCCTACAGAAAGTTTTTCTCCTCTTGCGAGTATATCAACATTGAATTCTTTTTCTATAAGCCGGAGATTTTGGTCATGTCTGCCAAATAGAGCCATAGCTTCTTCGTTGGTGCTCAATTTATAGACTTTTTGCATGATTTTTCTATTTAATCTTAACGGGGGCAGATTCTTTTTTTAGAGATGTCGGTTGAGAAGAAGTTGCAGTATCTCCTGTATTATCTTCAGGGGATGCTCCCATTTTGTGTTTTGGTTCAGGTAAAGTAATTTCGAGCTGTAACACTTTTCTGTCTTCTTTTGTAACCGTATAAGCAAGCGGGGGATTTCCGGTAAGATATCCTTGGTTGCCCTTTACATCAAGATCAACTCTATCATGAACATACGTGTTTAATTTTACACAACCGGAATTTATCGCGCATAAACCAAGTACAAAAACAAAAATAAAAAAATTCTTTATCATTTTTCCCTCCTGGCGAAAGAATAAATCGTTAACATATAAATATGTTATATTATACTTGTTTTTAGCCACAAATACAAATTTCTTTTCAAGTGAAATAGGAATTATTTTTTTATAGCTAATCCCAGCTCTTTCAATTGTTTTTGTGAAACTTCAGAAGGTGCTTCGCTCATACTGCAAATCGCTTTTTGAGTTTTAGGAAAAGCAATAACGTCTCTTATCGAATCAACATTGCATACCATAGCCAATAACCTGTCCAGCCCTATGGCAAAACCTCCGTGAGGAGGCGCTCCGAAATTAAAAGCATCTATTAAAAATCCGAATTGCTTCTTTATAGTTTCTTCTTCCATTCCGATTATCTTAAATATTTCCCGCTGTAATTTTTGGGAATGAATTCTTATAGAACCTGAACCAAGCTCTGTTCCGTTAAGAACCAAATCAAAAGCCTTAGCCTTTACTTTTTCAGGAGAAGTTGTCAATAACTCAATATGTTCATCCTTAGGCATAGTAAAAGGATGGTGCTCGGATTCCCATCTTTTTTCTTCATCATTATATTTTAAAAGCGGAAATTCATCTATCCAACAAAATAAGAATTCTCCGGTACTGCCGGCTGTTCTCAAATCAGGTTTGTCTGTTTTATAGAGTTCCTGCGCTTGCTGATAAGTAAATTTTTTAAAAGGGATGCTTATTTCGATATTAAATACTTCTTTGAATAAATTTTGCATCATTTTTTCGATAAGCTCTTTAATGTCATCTTCAGTTACAAAAGACATTTCTAAGTCAAGCTGTGTAAATTCAGGTTGTCTATCGGCTCTTAAATCTTCATCTCTGAAACACCTGGCAATTTGAAAATATCTATCGAACCCTGATACCATCAGAATTTGTTTAAACAACTGCGGAGATTGAGGAAGCGCGTAAAATTTTCCCGGATTTAAGCGGGCGGGAACTAAAAAATCTCTGGCGCCTTCAGGTGTGCTTTTAGTAAGAATAGGTGTTTCTACTTCTATAAACTGTTTATCGGTAAAAAAACGTCTGATAGCCTGATACGCGAAATGCCGTTTTAGAAAATTATTTATCATTTTTGGCCGGCGTAAATCAAGATAACGATATTTTAGCTTTAATTCTTCGGAAATCTGAATATCATCTTGTATTTCAAAAACGGGAGTTTCCGAAGTATTCAAAATGACAAGTTCTTCGGCGGTAATTTCTACTTGTCCGGTGTCCATGGACGGATTTTCAGTGCCCTTTGGCCTTTTTTGAACTTTACCTTTAACTTTTATAACATATTCCGATTTTAATTCTTTGGCTTGTTTATGCGTTTCTTTATTAACCTGAGGGATAAAAACTACCTGCGTTTTGCCGTAGCGATCTCTTAAATCTATAAAAATAAGAGCTCCATGGTCTCTGCGCGCGTCTACCCAGCCGCAAAGTTCAGCTTCTTCATTTATATTTTTTTCGTTAAGTTCATTACATGTATGCGTTCTTAACATTTTTATTTTTCCTGTGTTAGATTTTGGTTTAGAAACCGCCCAATTGCTGAGCCGCCTGAAATATTTTTCCTTCACTTTTGATCGCGGGCGCAATAATAATTTCGGTAAGCTGCATCTGGGCTATGTTTTGAGCGCCGCAGTTTCCCATGGATGTTTTTAAAGCCCCCATAATATTTTGAGAACCGTCGTCTTTTTCAGCCGGTCCGAAGAGAATTTGTTTCAGTGTTCCTGTTGTTCCAACGCGTATTCTTGTTCCACGGGGAAGATTACCGTGTGGAGTGGCCATACCCCAATGACAGCCCTGTCCCGGCGCTTCCTTGGACCTGGCAAAAGCCGAACCAATCATTACCGCGTCGGCACCACAGGCAAAGGCTTTACATATATCTCCTCCAGAAACCATTCCTCCATCGGTGATAATAGGAATATATTTTCCGGTTGTTTTATAGAAAAAATCCCGCGCGGCGGCACAATCGCAAGTAGCAGTTACTTGTGGTACACCTATGCCAAGAACGCCTCGTGTCGTGCAGGCGGCTCCCGGTCCAATTCCCACCAGAATAGCCGCGGGACCAGTTTCCATAAGTTCAATGCATACATTATAATCAACACAGTTGCCTATAATAACCGGTATTTTCATTTTTTCGCATAATTTCTTAAAATCGACTGTCTTATATTCTTTTGATATATGTTTTACCGTAGTCACGGTAGACTGCACGACAAAAACATCACAACCTGCCTCTTCGGCAATCGTGCCGAATTTATCAGCACGCTGAGGGATAGAACTGACGGCAGCTACTCCACCTGCATCTTTGATTTCTTTAATTCTTTTGGCAATAAGTTTTTCTTTTATGGGTTCCGCGTAAATCTGCTGAACCAGTTTGGTTGCTTCCTCAGGAGTTACTTTGGCAATCTGGGTTAATACTTCCTCTGGATTTTCATATCTGGTTTGGACTCCTTCCAGATTTAAAATAGCTAATCCTCCCAGTTTAGACATTTCAACGGCAAACCGGGGATCAACCACTCCATCCATTGCCGCGGCTAAAATAGGTACTTCAAAACGTGTTTTTCCTATTTTCCAACCAGTATCAATTTCATTTGGATTTATAGTTACCGAACCGGGCACAAGAGCGATTTCATCGAAGCCGTAAGTTCTTCTTGCTTTTCTTCCGCGACCTATCCACATTCCCATATTAAAATCCTCCGTACTTGTTTATTTGCCGATGTTTAAGTAATTTATTCAACATAAAGCGCTGTTCAGTTTAAAATTAAGCTAATTATAACAGACGCCTATATAAAAGTCAATTTTATTAAAACAAAGTGGTGAACAGTGGTTATTGAAGGGTATTTATTACTATTTAACGCGTAATTTGGGTTTAAAACTATCCTTCTATTTCAAAGTCTTCTATATGAAAATTTTCTCTGCCGACTATATCGATTTTTGTCCTGGTCTTCTTTTCCAATGATGAAACTAAAAAACTATCTTCTCCTTTAAGTCTTTCCGCTACAAAGGGATGCACAAACAAATCTATTTTCATTCTACCCCTGCGGAAATTTCTAAGATAATTTTGTGCTTTTCTAAGCGCTAATATCGCCATTGTCTTTTCGGATTTTACCAATCCTCTGCCCATGCAGTAAGGACAGGTTCCGTAAGAAACACTTTCGAAGCTCCTTCTCATTCTCTGTCTGCTCAACTTGACAAGTCCTAATTCGGCAAAACCGTATATATTTATTTTGGCTTTATCATCTTTAGCGCTGTCTTTTAATTTATTTAAAACTTTTTTCCGGTGAGATTCTCTTTTCATGTCGATAAAATCTATAATTATAATACCACCGAGGTCCCGTAGTTTAATTTGTTTTGCCACCTCTTCAGCCGCTTCCAGATTAGTGATAAAAACTGTTTCTTCAAGCGATTTTTGTTTGGTAAATTTACCGCTGTTTACATCTATTGCTACCAACGCTTCGGTAGGTTCTATAATAATATATCCGCCTGACCGTAACTGGATTTTTCTCTGGAAAATATTTTCAATATCTTTTTCTATGTTATACTTTTCGAAAAGAGGCGCGGGTTCTGTATAAAACACTAATTTACCGCACAACTTAGGTTCGAACATTTTTAAAAAACGCCAGATCTTTTTATACTCTTCTTTAGAATCTATTATTACCTGGCTTATTTCTTCATTCAACGAATCCCTGGTTATCCTTAACGCAAGATCCAGTTCTTCGTGTATCAATGACGGAGTAACTTTTTTTTCCGCGTTTTTTTTAATTCTCTGCCATAAATTTCTAAGATATTTAAAATCACGAATCAGTTCTTGTTTACTGCATCCATCCGCGGCGGTTCTAACTATATAACCGCCTTCATTATATTTTCTTAAAGAAGATAGTATTTCTTTTAAACGCTTGCGTTCTTCGGCGCTTTCTATTTTCTTAGAAATCCCAATACGTTTATCATAAGGCATAAATACCAGATACCTTCCTGCTAAACTAATATCAGTGGTAAGCCGGGGTCCTTTAGTTCCAAACGGTTCTTTAGTAACCTGGACTAAAATTTCCTGTCCTTTTTTAAGAATGTCTCCGATGGAAGAAGGACCGAAAGATACTTCTTTTACCGGCAGACCTTCTGTTTCTTCGTCAAAAACTATTTCATATTCGCTTGGCGCGCTTTTAGTATCGGAAACATATAAAAAGCCGTTTTTACCCACCCCTAAATCTACAAAAGCCGCTTCTATGCCTGCAACAATCGCGGATACTTTTCCTTTATAGATACTGCCCACCAGATGTTTGTCGGTCAGGCGCTCCATATAAAATTTATCCAACTTGTTATCTAAAACAAAAGCGACTCTTCTTTCATAAAGATCGCTTGAAATTAAAATTTTATCTTGCATCATTTTTTAACGATTCCTCTCATATAAAAGTAATAAATTAATTTTTTTATATAATCGCGACCACAAACCCACGCCCTTTATGGCGCGGATAGCACTTGGCTGCTCAATATTTCTTCCAATAAACCCCTGCTTAAAGATAGAGGTTTATTGTACCCAATTTTTTATAATTAATTCTAATTTTTATTTTTATCCGTTATACTCCCTTCCACTCCGGTTGATCCCTGAAATTGTGCCGTAATCTGAGCATTGTTTTGCGCGTTTTCTTTTATTATACGCGGAGTTAAGAAAATTAACAATTCTCTTTTTTCGACTTCTCTTTCGGTTTTTGAGAAAAATAAACTAAGTATCGGAATATCTCCCAAAATAGGAATTTTTCTTTTGGTATTAACCACTCTATCTTTTATTAATCCGCCGATTACTAAAGTTTCTCCATCTTTTATCATAACAATAGCTTCCGCTTCTTTGGTGGAAATAATAGGTACCTCTGCTCCGGTAAAACTAACTGTTCCTTCCAAATCACTTACTTCCGGCCTTACCTTCAAAGTAATAAAATTATCTTTATTGATTACAGGGGTAACCTCCAGCAAAATGCCAAATTCTTCGTATGTCCAACCGTTAATATACCACTGATTTGTATCCTGAGAATAACCAAATTGGGCTATAGGCCATTTTGTACCGACGGTTATTTTAGCCAGTTGGTTATTTAAAGTTGTAATACGCGGATTAGATAAAACTTCGGTATCGTTTCTTGAAAATAAAAATTCCATAGTTGCCTGCAAACCGGTAAAATCCAATGTTCCGAAATTAAAATATCCATCTGCTCCTACTGTAGCCGGGGTCATAGGAAACGCGCTAAAATTAAAAGGTTCATTTGGATTATATACTAAATCACCTGTAAAAGCAAAACCGCTTGTCACTTCTGTCATTCCAGTATCTTCATTTATAGTAGCAGAATATTCAGGGACCGGATACAATCTTCCTCTCGGACCCCATCTCGTAAAGGGAAAGGTGTTGGGCCTTTTCGCGCCGCTGGCGGTTATTTGTGTCTGCCAATCAATACCCATATTTTCATTTTTTCCCAAAGTTGTTTCTATTATTTTTGCTTCTATTTCAACCTGCGGTGTCTGGCTGTCTAAACTTTTCACAACTTGTTCAATTTTGTAAATATTCGTAGGTATATCCGTAACTATAAGCAAATTGGTTCTTTCGTCGAATTTAATTTTTCCCCTCTCTGTCAACATTTCTTCCACGGCAGAAGAAACTTCCTGCGCTTTAGCGTAGTTTAACGGGAAAACTTGTGTTGTTAAATCTTCTTTAGCCAGATTTTCTATCGTTGTTACTCGAATAATATTGCTTTCTCTTTCATAAGCGTAACCGTAAGTCCTCAAAATTACATCCAGGGCTTTTTCCCATGGAACATCTACCAACCGTATAGTAACCGGACCGGTAACGTCTTTTCCCGCTACGATATTAACTCCGCTTTTAGCGGAAAGTACTCTTAACACGGTTTCAATTTCCGCGTCCTTAAAATCTATGGAAACCTGCCCCGGTTTTTCATCACTTGTAGAAACGTCTAAATTACCGGCATTTTCGGCGGCTAATAATGAAAAAACCGCGATTGCCGCTATTCCAAAAACAATAAACAATCTACCAAACCAAGATTTAGAGATTTTCATTTTCCGTTTGTTCCTCCTCCAATAAATATAAAACAGTTTCTTTTTCATCCACCAAAATTATCACTCTATCAGGAAAAATTTTTTCTATTTTATTGCCGCCGATTAAATCTCCTTCCTGAACCATGTCACCATTTATAATTGCTAATGATTTTCCCCCTGTATCCCAAACAATACCTTCCAGTTTTATATCACTTACTGAAGTTACCTGTTTTAACGGAATTAAAAATTTTCCTTCCGAATCAATCAAGGGTAAAAAAGGGTCTCTTGTTTCTTTTGGATCATAATTAAAAGTATCATTACCCGAAAAAGATACCGGACAAAAGGCTAAAGATATAATACATAATCCAAAAAAAATATTAACAATTTTCATCTAAATTTTTTTTCCTTCGGGTAAAGCGTAAGTAACGATAATTAATTTAACGTCGTGCAGTTGGGGTGTTTTTAGATTGTCTTCAATTTTAATATCTCTGATTTTCATAAAACGTTCCGCTTTTTCTATTTCAGCTAAGAAAAAACCTAAATTATGGTATGTCGCTTTGGCTTCGATGCTGATAGGAATTTCGCGATAAATCTCTTCACTCTTTTGTTGTGTTTTTTCATCCCGTTGTTTTTTGCCTAATGTTTTTTCTTCTTCTATAATTGGCTGAATAACCAAAATTTTTACATCATTTTTCTGGGCAAACTTCGAAAGCTCAGATAACAACGCCGACAGCTCTTCCTCAGACGTCGTTCTTTTTTCATAGGAATCAACTTTGTCCTGAAGAGTTTTTAGCCGGTCCTTATATTTGGGCATACTCGCGATATCTATTTTGGCCTGATTTACTTTTTCGTTCATTTGTTTTAAATTAGAAAAATTCGCGCTTAAAGAGCCGGCTTTAGGTTTGAGCAAAAATTGATAATAAACTATCAATGAAACCAGCGCGATTACAACCGATAATATAAGCCTTTCTTTTTTTAGCACTTTTTATTCCCCAATTTTTCCTTTTCCACCGGACACAAAAAGGATTAAATTAAATTCCATTACTTCTGTTTCTCCGAGCTTCCGTCTTTTAATGGATTCGAGTTCTATTTCCGAAAAGTCTTTAAAAAAATCTTTCTCCTGACGAATATTTTTTATAAAATCTCCTATTAAAGCCGTTTCCTCTTTATCTTTTGAAAAAACTTTTCCTTTTAAGATTAAAACCGCCCTGTCTTTTCTTTGCCCCAAAGAAAGATTGTCGAGCCATATACCGTCAATCATTAAATCGCTCAACTGATTTAATTTCTTTGCCCACAGAAAACGTGAATTTGTTATTTCATCAATTATGTCCGCCTTTTTTTTAAGCTGTCCAATTTCTTCTTTAAGATTATCAACGTGTTCTTTATCGCCGGAGACAGCCTGCCATTCATTATTTAATTTATTTAAATCATTAACTTTTATACTTGTTATTATACCTAAAATAAAATATAAAGTTATTAAAAAAGAAACAATACCGATTATTATGGGTAATACTTTTAATTCGCCAAAATCAGGCAATTCAAATTTTCTTTTTTTATATTCCGGCGGTAAAAAATTAACTTCAATCATTTTAGCCTCTTAAAGCTAAGCCCATTGCCATAGCTAAGTGTCCTTTATTTTTATTTAAATCCGCGGCATTTACTAAAGAATCTTTTTCCATCGCGGCAAAACAATCCAATATTTCCGTCTCTATTTCTAAACTTTGTTCGAAGAACTCCCGTAGTCCCTCTAAATAAGCGCCGCCCCCGCTAAAATACAATTTAGCGACTTTTTTTTGAAATTGAGTTTCGAAGTAATCGATAGAAGAATTTAATTCACTTTTTAAATTTAAAAAAAGCGGCTTAAGAATTTCCAACATTTCTTCTTTTTTTTCGCCGGGAATTTTTTTTAGTTCTGTAGCTTTTTTATCTTCTAATTCAAATTTTTTTATTAATTCTCCGGTAAAAACCCTTCCCCCGATAAAGATATCCCGTGAAAAAGCAAGTATGCCTTCCTCCAAGATGTTTATATTGCTGAATTTATCGCCAATATTCAATAAAAGACAGGTTTCTTTTATGCCGGGATGGCTGATTTCATAAGCATTATATAAAACAAAAGCCTCCACATCGATAACCCCGGGAACAAGCCCCGCGTTTATGATTAATTTCACCAAATCTTCTATGTTTTTTCTTTTAACCGCCGCCAGCAAAACCTGCATTTTGTTGTCTTTTAAATCATCCCTTAAAATTTGAGCCCGTACTTCTACTTCTTTTATATCAAACGGGATAAATTTTTCCGCCTCAAATCTTAGAGAGGAATTCAACTCTTCCTTAGTCATTTTGGGTATATTTATCAATCTCACGATAACCGCTTCACCGCCGACAGCGACATTAACGAATCTTTTCTTTAATTTTAATTTGTCGACTATATTCCCCAAAACCTCCTCGATCTTTCTGTCTTTAATATCTTCTAAATAAAAATTCATTAATTTGAGTTTCTTTTTATTTTTATCCAACGGCTCTATTTCAGTTAATTTTATAGAAAAACTGCCTATGTCAAGACCTATGTTTGATTTTTGGCTACGCATAATTCTTTATTCTTCCTAATTTAGTTCTTGCTGAAAAAGTCATTAAGAACTTTAGTTTATATAGTTTTTCAGCATAAACTAATTTAAAATTCTTTCCAGGATAATGTTTCTCGTAAATAAGAAAAAAGATCATTTATTTCATTTGGAGCATAAGTTATATCAGCAGTTCCGGTAACAGTTGTATCTACTTCAGTACCGCTTTCTACAAGCAATGCCCCCTTTATTGTTGGATTGCCGCTTATTTTCAAAGTCCCAATAACCCAAATTACACCATTAAAAGTTCCACTGGTAATCTTTAAGTCGCCATCTACGACTAAAATTCCACTCCCGCTCCAACCTGTAGTTGTAATTTCAAATTCTGTGCCGCTGTCAAAATCAACCCAGGTAATACCGCTTACCGGTACTTGGTTATTAGCCGGATCTGTATAATTAATAGTGGCTCGACTTTTCATCTCTGCCTTTGATATACCGAAGGTATCTTGAAAACTCAAAGTAACGTTTTCAAGATAATCTTCACCTTCCTCGTTTGGAGTTCCATCTTCATCAGTGTCAATAGACGCATTTCCTTTAATATCCAAAACACCTTCAGTTAATATTGCATAATTTATAGCACTACCTAATTGCTTCCACGCAACCTGTATTTTTTTGTCTACATCTCCCACTTCTCCAGAAGAAACAGTAGTCCATCTATTGTTAAAGTCCAAAACAGACATTGTGGATGTTTTATAATTACCATTACCCAATAACTTCTTCTTTATCACACTTAAAATATAATCTGCGCTGGTGACTGTATTGCCAAGGGAATCAGTCGAACTAACTCTAAAATAATAGGGGGTATTTTCTTCTAAATAGGGAGGATTATCTTCTAAGTTGCTCAATTCCACAGAGTGGTCTTTAACCAACTCTATATTTGAAACTGTAAAACCATAATCGGTATCTGAGCCATACTCTATCTCTTCTACGTTTAATAGTGTTTCCTTTACTGTTTCCTTTAGTACTACGTCTATCACGCTGTTTGAATCTACAGCCGTCGTCCAAGATATAGTGGTCTGGTCATCTCCGGGGCTGGCTGAAGGAGAAGGACCATCAGATTCAATTTTAATTAAGTCAAAGGCAGCGGATTTGCTTTCGCCGGTTATCTGGATACCAATCTTAAAAGTTTTAACACCGCTCCAGCCCATGGCATTAGCAATGTTGACTGTATCGGTGCCTGGCTCGGTAATATTTGTAATAACATCTGTATCATCAATTTGTACGGTGTAACTGCAGCCTAAGTCTACGGCTGTTGAAGTTACTGATAATTTAGGATATGTATCTACATTCAAGGTTATGCTTTCAGATTCAACCCTGCCATTATCAGCAGAAGGATTATTCTCCGTAAGAACGGCTGTGGACCCGGCGATATCATTCCAACTGGCGGTTATCTCATCCCAAGTCGGTTTTATCACATCAAAATCTTCCTGCCAAACGATGCCAACCGATAATAAGGTAGGAGTTATAAAGGGTGATTCTTTAATCGTCCTTTCTATACCGGCTTCCGCCAGCCAGAAAGCCTGCTTTTTATAATAATCTTTATTAGCCATGCTCTTTTCACTGACAGCAATAATAAGGAAAATTCCTCCTAATAAAATTAAACTGACAATCACAATAAAACTTACAATCAGAACTATGCCTTTTTGATTTTTAATCATAATTCCTGACCTTTATTTTAGTTGTTAATGTTTTCGAATTATATCCGGGAGAACTTAATTTTACCCTCTCTGTTAAAGCCACTTGAACACCCCTGACATCCGCGGCGACAGCTGTTATAGTACCATTCTCGTCATAATAAGTAAAAGTTAAGTTTGTTGCTTCTACTTGCGCGACTGAAGACTGCCACGTTAAATTATGCCAGTTGGTTCCGTTGTCATTGGAATATTGTAGAATATTCGCGTTTACGCGAAATATATAGCGTTCATTTGTATCTAAAACACCGTCTGAATCTACATCATAAGTAAAAGAAACCGTATTGCTTTGTATGGACTGGAAACCAAAAGTATTGGGAGTTGTTTCGTTTTTTCCCGTAGGGTCGAATCCTGCCATTCTGATATTTTTATTAATAACATTTAACGCCGTGCGCATTTGCTGTTGCAAATGCAGCATTCTTTGCTGATCAAGATACCCCATCTGCTGTCCCAACAATAGACTATATGTTCCCAGAATAACAATGCTTACGATAGCCGCGGCAATTATAATTTCAATAACAGTAAACCCTTGAGATTTATTTAAATTACGTTTTATCATTGTCCTTTTATAGTCCATAACGTTATAGTCTTGCTTATGCCGCTGGCTACAGGTGTCCAGATAATATCTACTCGTACAGTTTTTGTGCCGCTGATAGGGCTGTCTGTAGTTACGGTACAAGTTCTGCGATAAAAACCACCCGCAGCCGCGTTTTCATCGATATTGAGTTCATCAGTAGACACAACACTGCCATAATTGGCACTCATTATATCTTCCAATTTAGCTTGAGCCAAATTCGAGGCCGCGCTTATCTGATAAGCCACGGCTCTGTTACTTGAACTAATTATAGAAACATGAAGGGCGCTTATAGCAGAAATAGACAAAATAGCCAGTGCTATTAATAATTCCAGCAAAGTAAACCCGCTTAGCTTTGTATATTTTGTATATAGAGATAAGTGTGTTCTTCCTTTTAGTAATATTAAAAAATCGTTCACAAAAAATCTCTTCTTAACATTTTTCATTCTCATTTTATTTTAGCAACTTTATTTTAATAATATATTATAACATAAAAAATTTAATTGAAATTTCTATATAAATATAACACATTCTTTAGTGAAATTCAAATTAATCTGCTATTTCTAATTAAAATCCCTGTTTTTAAAAATAACCGTGGCCACAGCCAGAACCGCTGTTATATATAAAAAAGCATAACCACCGGACAAAACTAAATATTTCCAGCTTACGTAAGTACCCAAAACTACTTCGCTTTTTATGTTAAAATTTTCCAAATTCGGTAAAATATAATAAAAACCAGTAGCGGCAAACTTCATTAAAGAATTCAATGATTGGGAAGTAATCATTTTAACCTCGGCTGTGAGATGCCCGGCCACATAAATTGCCAAACAAAAAATACCTTTTAATGCTACCCCGGCTGAAAAGCAGGAAAACAAAACCGCTACTGCTGTAATAACCAATAGCTCCAGATATATTAAAAATATAGCCTTAAGCAAAACAAACTCAAAAGTTCTTTCAATGATAAAAATTAAAAAAAGAAAACCTATGGTCATAAGCAATACTTCAAATAAAAGCACCAGCGCCAATCCTGAAAATTTAGCCAGTAAAAATAAACCGCGGCTAATAGGTTTAGCCAAAATCGTGTAAATTGTTCTCTTTTCGATTTCTTTATTTATTAAGCCTATACCTATAAATATCGCGATTAGCATACCGAAAACAGATATACTTGCCAATCCCATGTCTTTAACGATTTTTAATTGTCCGCCAATGGCAAGATTTCCAATCAAAACAGAACCCATAATCATAAATAAAGCGAAAAGAATCAGCGTGTAAAGAATCCTGTCTCTCACCGCTTCTTTAAAAGTGTTTACCGCTATAACTCTAATAAGGTTAAAAGTTGTTTTCATTTTTAATTATTATGTTTTACGTCGCTTTTAATTTTTCCCATTTACCATTAAACTATTTAACTATTCACTTTTTTGTGTTTCTTTTATAAATATATTTTCTAACGTTTGTCGCTCCGGATTAAAAGAAAAAATTTTCGCCTTCTTTCGCCCTGCTAAAGATAAGGCAAGTTCTGTTTCAAATTCGTTTTTAGCACGAACTAAAACTTTATTTCCCTTTTTTTCCGTGTTATGAAAATTTCTATTGATTTCAGCAAGGCCTTCTTCCGATATATCGTTAAAAATAATTTCGGTAAATCCGGTCTCCGGTCTAAGCATTTCTTCCACATCCCCGATATTTTTCAGTTTTCCTCCGGCTAATATACCCACGCGGTCGCATATTAATTCAACGTCCCAAAGTATATGCGTGCTAAAAAAAATAGTTTTACCTTTTGCCTTCAAATCCAAAATTATATCTCTTATCTTTCTTCTGCCTATAGGATCCAGCCCGGACATCGGTTCATCTAAAACAAGAAACTCGGGATCGTTTATTAACGCCTGGGCGATACCCAAACGTTGAAGCATTCCTTTAGAAAAATTTCTGAGCCGCATATTAGCAAAGTTCTGAAGTTCAACTAACTCTAAAAGTTCTTCTATTCTTTTTTTTCTGAGATTTTTCCCTAACCGGAAAAGTTGACCATAATAATGTAAGAGCTCCAACGCAGTTAAATAGTCATAAAAGTAAGGATTTTCCGGCAAAAAACCAATCCTCTGCCGCAACTTATAAAAATCAGTTTGTTCTCCGAAAATTTCCACCCTTCCCTCGGACGGTTTTAATAAACCCATAAATAATTTTATCGCAGTGGTTTTGCCTGCCCCGTTTGGTCCCAAAAAACCAAAAATCTCATTTGGTTTTATTTCCAGATTCAAACTATCTAAAGCTTTAACTTTCTTTCTGAAAAAACCTGACAAAAATGTTTTTGATAAATTATAAGTTTTCAACATACTATAATCCTCGGCAGAATTAGTTTTGCCGGTAAATTTTAAGCCTATCCGGACGCGTACTGCTTTTAGGTTCGCCGGTTTTTTCGTCTATATAGTAGTATCCGCCGAAAGGTTCTTCAGGAACATTAGAAAGCAATCCTTTTTTTACCAAGTCTTCTAAATTAAAGGGTGATGCGTTATACTTATTTTTATAATCCGAGATTGCTTTTTCCAATGAAGTTAAATCCTTTTCTATGACAAGTTCGTTTACGCGCGTTTTTAATTCTTTTTTTATATTTTCATTAGTTGTTTCATTATATATTTCAGAGAGAAAAACAATGGCATAGCCGGGATTTTTAGCCTCGGCATACAATCTGGAAGTGAGATAAGGAAGATACGCGGGACAATCCGGTAATTTTGACGCCTGTTCCATATAAGAAGCCGCCTTAGCGTAATCGTTTAGATAAAAAAAATAATTAAATGCTAAATAAAAAGGGAATCTCCAATAATCAGGATTATATTCAATGCCCCTTTTTAAAAGCTTATTGGAAAGTTCTATTTCCTTCATTTCTAAAGCAAGTACAACCGCGCCAAATTCATAAGGATCCTCAAATCTTGGACTTAAGGTAGTTATTATATCCAATATATGATAAAACCATTTATATTCTTTATCGATTAAATAGTGCCCGCCGAAATAGCCGACTGCTTTGACATATAAAACATCCGCTACCGCGTTATTGAAACCCAGAACAGCCGCGTTTATAAATTTTCCGGTGGGTAAATATAATAAATTTTCAAATTTAGGATAATCTTTTTTTATATTGTTTATATTAAGTTGTAAAAAATATATCCCTGAAAATAAAAAAATTATAAGAAAGGAATAAACCGCGTAATGTAACTTTTTAGATATCATTTTGCAATAGACTCATTTTGTTAAAAAGCATACCATCGTTTATACTAAAAAGCAAGAAAAAAGCCGTTCCCAAATGATTGCGAGAACGGCTTTTTCCCATGAATATTGAATTGATGATTTTATTCAAGCGGATTAGTTTCCGTTATTGCCCCTGTTTCATCGATATTATACGTAGACAGAGTAGCATCACCGTCAAGATCTCCGTACGCTTTGGCATCAAAAGTAGTCGCGCTTCCTCTGACTACTTCATAAGCATACCGGGCCGCGCCTTTAACCGAATATCCTAATGTGGTCCAGTCACTGTCAACTGTTGCCGCCGCGGCGTCATTCCACGTATAAGTTGTAGCCGCCGGTACCGCGGCAGGATACTGATCGCAATCCAGATAATCTTGATATTCGGCACTATACGCTTCTTCCAACGTACGCAAAGTTCCTAAATTAGACTTTGCTTCTGCCGTCATAGCTTTTGTTCTGAAACCTAAATAATTCGGTATAGCTATAGTCGCCAATAAGGCAATAATTGCGATAACTATCATCATTTCAATTAGCGTAAAACCCTTTTTTGTCCTTAACATTTTTCTCACCTCCTTTTTTTTATAAACTTTACTATCTCGCGCAAAGTAGACCATCCACCTCCCCCACTGTCAATGTTGCCCAAATAAAAAACCCTTAAACTTATCTGAAAAGTCTAAGGGCGTTTTGCCTTTTAATCCGGCAGCTGACTGCCTGAAGTAAAATATTTCTTACTTCTTTACGGCTCTTTTAGCTTTGCGCCCTATCTTTTCAGATAGTTTGCCTTTTACAGATTATTACACATCATTTTTTCCTATTTATAGTATACTTCATTTTTAACCTAAATGCAAATTATTGGATTGTTTTTTTTGAAGACTTTTTTGCCTAAAAAATCATCGGATAAGTTCCCCTATTTTAAATACCGGTAGATATAGAGCAACAACAATTGAACCTATAACCCCTCCTAAAAAAACCATTACCGCCGGTTCTATTAAAGACGTTAGTCCCTCAACCGCGGAAGTAACATCTGAATCGTAAAAATCGGATATTTTAGTAAGCATTTCCTCTAAAGATCCTGTTTGCTCTCCAACAGAAATCATTCTTACCACCAGCGGAGGAAAGATACCGGCTTTGGCAAGAGGGCTGGCTATACTCTCCCCTTCTTTAATAGACTCCCTCACATTTTGAACAGCAATTTCAATAACTTTATTTCCGCTTGTTTTTCCTACTATATCAAGCGCCGTTAATATAGAAACACCGCTTTTGGTAAGAGTACTCAGTGTTCTGGCGAATCGCGAAATAGCAATTTTTTTCACCAGTTTTCCAAAAATAGGAAGGTTAAGGGTAATGGTATCAAAACGCAGTTTTCCTTTAGGGGTATTTATGTATTTGATTACGACAAAAGTGACGAAAATAAAAATGCCGAACACGATGAGGAAATAATGCCTCAAAGTATCGCTTATCTGAAGCAAAATTAAAGTCGGCACAGGCAAGGCTTCTCCGAATCCCTCAAAAATACCTTTAAAAGTAGGAACTACTTTAATAAGCATGAATAAAGTTATGACAACAGCCATAATTAGTACTACTATCGGATAAACCAAAGCAGAATTTATTCTTTTCATTAATTTACTGGTCGATTCAAGATAGCCTGCCAGACGGTCTAAAATGTCATCCAGCATACCGCTGGCTTCGCCCGCGCTCACCATATGGACAAACAAATCGGAGAAAGCGTTAGAATGTTTTGCCATGGCTTCGGAAAGACTCGAACCTGTTTCGACATTGTTTTTTATTTCAGAAACGATAGCTCTGAATCGTTTATTCTCAATTTGTTCGGAAAGAATATCAAGACTTTGGACAATAGGCAGTCCCGCGCTCACCATGGTGGCAAGCTGGCGCGAAAATACAACTAAATCATCAATTTTAACCGCCTTGCCGAAAGATATATCAAAAGAAAGATTCAATCTTTTAGATGATTTCTGAGAAACAATAGAAATTATAATGAACTGTTTCTTCCTTAAAGAATCAATTACGGCCTGTTGATTTTCAGCTTCGATTATTTCAGTAATCGTCTGCCCCTGCTGATTTTTAGCGACAAATTTAAATTTAGCCACTTTATATCTCCTTTCCAAAAAAGAGTCCCAATATCAGGAACAGGCATACCTGTTTCCTACTAAATAGATGATTCTTTATTCCGCGGTTATTCTTATCACTTCTTCTAAAGTAGTTAAACCGTTCTTTGCTTTCTCAAAAGCGTTATCTCTTAAAGTAGTCATAAGTCCTTCTTTTACCGCGTATTCTTTAATTTGGTCACTGGAAAACTTTTTCAATATCATGCGTTTTATTTCATCGGTTATCGGAAGAGTTTCCAGAGTACCTATGCGCCCATAATAACCTGTTTTATTACACCGTCCACATCCTATCCCGCGGTAAAAAGTAATTTTCTCCGCGTCTCCTTTTATTTCAAGTCTGTCAAACACAGACTGTGGAATATTAACAGGTTCTTTACAGCTTTCACAAATTTTACGGCAAAGTCTTTGCGCGGCAGCTACAACCAAACTGGATGCTATTAAAAAAGGTTCTATACCCATATCTAAAAGCCTGGTAATAGCTCCGGCGGCGTCGTTAGTATGTAAAGTGCTTAGTATTAATTGTCCGGTTAAAGAGGCTTTTATAGCGGTATCGGCGGTCTCATAATCGCGTATTTCTCCTACCATAACAACATCGGGACTTTGTCTTAATAAAGAACGTAAGGCGGCGGCAAAAGTCAGACCGATTTCGGGTTTCACATGAATTTGAGTAATTCCTTCCACTTGATATTCTACCGGATCCTCAACGGTAATTATGTTGCGCTCGGGAGAATTTAATTGATTTATCACAGAATACAAAGTAGTAGATTTTCCGCTGCCGGTAGGACCCGTAACAAGTATTAAACCAAAGGGTTTCGAAATAGCTTCCTGCAAAACCTTAAGCGGCTGTGGTAAAAATCCCGCTTTATCAAGCCCTGTTTGCAGACTTGATTTGTCTAATGCCCTTAAAACTATTTTTTCTCCGAATTGTATAGGCAAAACCGAAACCCTAAAATCTATTTCTTTGCTTTCGAATCTAATTTTAAAACGCCCGTCTTGAGGAAGCCTTCTTTGCGTTATGTTTAACTTAGACATAATTTTTACGCGGGCCAAAATCGCGTTTTGAATTTTTTTCGGCGGGCTGAATACTTCCTGCAAAACACCATCTATGCGATAGCGCACTCTTAATTTATCTTCGTAAGGTTCGATATGAATATCTGAGGCACGTCTCTTAATGGCCTCTATTAAAATTAAATTAACCATCTTGACTACAGGCGCTTCTTTAATAGACTTGGCTAATTCCCCTATATCGATTTCTTCTTTTTCCCTGATTATTTTCAAATCTTCAGCTTCATCGGCCGCGATTACTTCAGACATCTTTTCCTGTTCCGGAGCGTAATAAGTTTCGATGGCTTTCATTATTTCGGTAGGAGTAGCCAAAATAGCCCTGACGTTTTTACCGGTTAAAACTTTTATGTCGTCTAAAGCGAAAATATTCAGCGGATCCGCCATGACTACGGTGATAGTTTCACCCATTTTAGAAATAGCTATTACCTGATAATAACGCGCGATGTGCTCCGGTATTAATTTAATTGTTTGCGGATCTATTTTTACTTTAGATAAATTTATAGGCGGTAATCCCAACTGTTCTCCCAGCACAACCATTAGTTGGTGCTCGGAAACAGACCCCTGTTCAACCAATATTTTACTTAAAGTCCCTCCTCTTTGCCGCTGAGTCTGGACAGCCGAATCAAGAGCATCCTGAGCAATCAATCGGCTCTCTATGAGTATTTCCTGTAGTTTTTTTCTTAATTCGGATTTTGCCATTTTTATGTTAACGGTTGATCGGCGCCGGCAACTCTTATAACTTCTTCTATTGAAGTTATACCGTTGAGCACTTTGGCCAATCCGTTTTCTCTTAAGGTTTTCATCCCTTCGAGACGCGCCTGTTTTTTAATTTCCGATTCCGGAGCTTTATTAACAATTAAATCTCTGATTGCGGGGGTAAGGGGCATGGTTTCTATTATGGCTACTCTGCCTTTATAACCGCTCTTACCACAACTGCCACAGCCCTTTGGACGATATAACAATATCTTATCATTCCCCGGTAAATTAAACTGTGCCCTTAAAATTTCGTCTGGTTCATACTCCTCTTTACAACTATTACACAAAACTCTAATCAATCTTTGAGCCGCTACTACTAAAACTGAAGAACTGATCAAAAAAGGTTCTACTCCCATGTTAACCATACGAACGATACTACCAGGCGCGTCTGTTGTGTGAAGGGTACTTAAAACAAGGTGACCTGTCAAAGCCGACTTAATGCCTATATCTATTGTTTCGTAATCGCGCATTTCTCCAATCATAATCACATCAGGGTCCTGTCTCAAAATCGAACGCAGACCGCCGGCAAAAGTAAGTCCTATTTCAGAATTTACCGTAACCTGATTTATACCTTCAAGCTGAAACTCGAGAGGATCTTCTACCGTTACAATATTTTTGTCGGGAGTATGAATTAAACGCAGAATAGAATATAAAGTTGTGGTTTTGCCGCAGCCGGTAGGGCCGCATACCAAAATCATACCATGCGGGCGCTGGGATATTTCTTGAAGAAGATTTAAAGAACGTTCATTAAATCCTAATTTTCCTATGTCTAAAACAATATTACTTTTATCAAGTATTCTTAATACCGCTTTTTCTCCTATATTTGAAGGTATTACCGAAACCCGAAAATCAACTTCGCGATTCAGAACTTTTGCTTTGAATCTCCCGTCCTGCGGCAGACGGCGTTCGGCTATGTTGAGATTAGACATAACTTTAATTCTCGAAATTATGGCGTTATGTATGGATTTGGGAGGAGATTCCTGCTCTTCCAGAATACCGTCTATTCTGAATCTGACGCGCACTTTATCTTCTAAGGGTTCTATCATTATATCGCTTGCTTTTTTCTTTACTCCATTAGCAAGTATCAAGTTGGTTATCCTTACTACTGGGGTCTCTTCTATCGCGCGCATTAAAGCATGAGTATCTATTTCTTCTTCCTCTTCTCCTACCATCTCAAGCTGGGCTTCTTTTATATCTTTAATAATACCTTCTATAGCGCCTTTAGTTTCCTCGCCATAATTTTTATCTACAGCCTGCTCTATTTCTTTCCGCGTAGCAATAACAGGCTTAACCACAAAACCAGTTAATGTTTTTATGTCATCAAGAGCGAAAATATTGAAAGGATCGACCATAGCAATAGTAATAGTCTTGCCGATTTTGGAAAGAGGAATAACCTGATAAAACCGGGCAATCCGTTCGGGAATAAAACCGAGAACATTCTTATCTATTTTAATCCTGTCTAAATTTATGGGCGGGATTTCAAAGCTTTCACTTAAAACAACTTTCAACTCTCTCTCGGTAACAAAACCAAGGCTGACTAAAATTTGCGAAAGACGGTCGCCTTTTGATTTTTGTATTTCCAGCGCGGCTTCTAATTGTTCGTCATTAACAAGCTTACTGCTAATTAAAACTTCAATCAATTTATCTTTAAACGTTTTATTCATAGTTTTTCTTTTAATGAAAAAAGAGCTTTTTACCCGCCATAGTACTTTTCTATTGCTTTTTTTATATCACCTAACGTGCTTATAAAAATCTCTACTTTCATCTTAGTTATCTGCTCAATATCTTTAATCGCGAAATGATTCAACGGATCCGCCATTACAAGAGTTAAGATATTTTCTATTTTATCTACCGGAAGCAACTGATAGTGTTTTGCCACGTGAATCGGGATTAATTCTAAAACGCTTTTATCTATTTCATACTGTTCAAGAGGCAAATACGGATAACCATACTGAATGGCAAGAGCCTCAACTATATTTTCTTCGGTCACAAACTGCAATCTAACTAAAACCTGTCCCAGTAAATTTCCTTCTTTTTGCTGAATATCCAACGCTTTTTCTAATTGTTCTTTACTTATGAGGTCTCTTTCTATCAATAATTGACCGAGCTGTTTGGAAGATGACTTATTGACTGATTCCATAGTTCCTCATTTTTTTTCCATAAGCCGGACTAATTCCTGGGGTTCTATAGACCTGCTTAAAGCTTCATCGTAACTGATAAGATGTTTATAATAAAGTTCAGCTAAAGATTGATTTAAAGTTCTCATACCGTCGCGCTGTCCGGTTTGGATAACAGAATAAATCTGATGTTGTTTTTCTTCTCTAATAAGACTTTTTATAGCAGGATTAACTATCATAACTTCGGCTGACAGCACTCTTCCTTCAGTATTCAATTTGGGAATTAACTGCTGACAAAAGACACCTATAAGAACAAACGAAAGCTGTGTTCTAATTTGCCGTTGTTGATGCGCGGGAAAAACATCCACAATTCTGTTTATCGTCTGAACGGTATCTGAAGTATGCAGTGTGGCAAAAACCAAATGTCCTGTTTCAGCGCTATTCAAAGCCGCTTCTATCGTTTCAAGGTCTCTCATTTCGCCAATCATGATTACATCAGGGTCTTGACGTAATACATATTTTAAAGCATTGCCGAACGAATGCGTGTCAGTAGTCACTTCACGCTGATCTATAATAGCTTTTTTGCCTACATGTATATATTCTATCGGATCCTCGACTGTTATTATATGACAGGGTTTTCTGCTATTTATATAATCAATCATAGCCGCCAAGGTTGTTGATTTTCCGCTTCCGGTCGCTCCGGTTACCAAAACGAGACCCTTGGGAGCGTCACATAATCTAATTGCCACATCTATGGGTAAACCGCATTCCTCAAAACTCATCATGCTATACGGCAACGCCCTAATAGCCGCCTGAACACAGCCTCTTTGCTTATATATATTAATTCTGAAACGGCTTTGTCCTTCCCATCCAAAAGCAACATCCATCTCCCAATTTTTCTCAAATCGGGCAATTTGTTCTTCGGAAAGCAAACTGTAACAAAGTTCTTTGGCATCTTTTTCGGTTAGAGCAGGCATTTCTATGGGAATTATAGCGCCATCTACTCTCACATGCGGATGTCTGTTGGCGGCAATATGCAAATCCGATGCTCTCATTTCCAACATTTTTTTTAGTAAAGCTTCCATTTTTACCATTATAGACTTCCTTTCTAATAATTTAAAATAAATAGTTAATTTTTTAAACTCATCTATCGCGCTATGTAATTGAGAATACTTAGGTTAGATTATTAAGATGAAACAGCCAAAAAAACAAACTATAATTATTATTTATTCATTCATTTGGTATAGCCGGTAGATTGTTTTTGTTCCGATGCTATTACTTTATTTTTCCCTTCCGTCTTTGCCCGTTCAAGTCGTCTGCGCGCTACACCAACTATTTCATCAAGAACTATTCCATCTAAGGGATTGGCACTTATACCGGCACTTATAGTAATGGGTTTAAATTTATCTTTAGCCTGTAAAAAGTCGGTTTTTTCTATTTCTTTTCTGACAGTTTCAGCAATTGCCAAAGCCTCCATTTTATTTTTTTCAGGACAAATAACGGCAAACTCATCATCCCCAAAGCGTATAATTTTATCAATTTCTCCGGTAGCGGATTCCAAAATCAGTGCTATTTTTTTTAAAACCGTATTAACGGTATTCTCTCCGTGCGTGCCGGAAACCTGCTTAAAATCATCAATGTCAATTAAAATTAAAGAACAAGGACGCTGATAAGTAATAGCTCTCTGGATTTCTTCGGGGAAACGAACGTTAAAATAATTTATATTATAAATACCGGTGAGTTCATCTTTGGTAGTAAGGGCTTTAGTTCGGTTAAGGAGAAAATCATTTTCAAAAGCAATAGCGATTTGTTTTATAAAAACATTTAGTACTTCTATATCATCTGATTCATAAACAAAATCTTTGTTATTATTTCCACAAACAAGCAAGCCTATATTCTTCAATCGCAAGATTATAGGAACAATTATCATGTTTTTAAGCTTGTTCTTCGACACAAAAGCTGTTAAATTTTCATCCAAAGAAAAAGAAGAATCTATAATTATTGTTTTTCTTTCGAAAATAATTTTTCCTAAAATTCCACTGTCAATGTTAGTTTGCATAGACTCTATATCTTCGACACTCAGCTTACATGAAGCTTTGACAACTAATTCATGGGAAGCGGAATCAATTAACATTAAAAATGTTTTTTCGCTTTTTATTAATTCATGCAGTTTATCTATAATAAACTGCAAAATAACTTTCAAATCGGATCCCGAAGATATTATATTGCTTATTTGAAAAAGGCTGGAAAGAATCAAAATCTTTTTATTAATCTCCATATTTATCAAGCGAATTTTATTCTCATAATTTCGCAATTCATTCATATTTTTGTGTAGGCGGGAAGTTATTACATTAAGAGAAACCCCCAGCTGTCCGATTTCATCCTCTCTTGCGGCATCCACCGTAATTTCGGAGATAATTTTTCCGTTAGCTACACCGTGCGCGTCCTTCGCCATTTTTATAATGGGAGCAATTATATTACCGGCTAAAACAAATCCAAAAAAAGAAATAAGAATACTGAGCAAAATGACAAGGGTGCGATTGCCAACTATTTCCGGCAAAGAAAACACATAAGCAAAAATAATGTACAGAAGAGCCAAAATAGGGATTAGAGACATTACAGAAAAAACAAGACTTAACTTATATTTGAGACCTCGCGGAATAAGCGCCAAACTTTTAAAGAACCTCTGCATTTATTACTCCCCCCCTTCTAAATACGTCATTTTTTACATTAGAGCAAGCCGCAGAGTCATGAGTGTAATCCTGCGGCACCTATATTATACGCGGTCCAAAAACCGCGGTTTTGCGCTGTCAAAGTATAAAAATTATTGCAAATAAAGAACAAAAATAGCAAGTTAAACAGTTGTAGTATACCTTAAAGGATTGCGATAGTCAAGAATAGCGGAATGTCAAGAATAGCGGAAAACCCCGAAAAAACCGGTTCGCTACACTCCTTATTATTCCCAATTAAAAACGCCCTATTCTTTCTTTTCGAAAAAATAGGGCGTAACTCGCTATTGAATTTATATAGTATTTCTATAAATCTCCTAAAGTTATTGTTTTTTTTGATTCTTATTGTCTTGTTGCTCTTTTTCAAACACATGTTCGGGTGTTATTATTGCTTCATAATTCTTTTTGGGAATAGGGGCTATAAACGTTGTTGTTTCACACAATCCTACCGCTGTTCTTGTCAATCCACAACCTATACCCTTAGCCAGCCCCACAGTCAAACCTTTAAAAAGGTTTTCTTCTTTTGATGTCTCTATTACCCCTTTGGGGATTTCAACCCATCCTGTAACTGTATTTACTATTCCTCTTCTTAATTTGTCAAAAAAATTGTCGGCATGACAAACGGAAGGAAAAAAAGAAAAAAACATAGTCATAATCAGTAATAATATTTTTAGTTTTGTCATTGGTTTTATATTCATTTCAAAAGGGTACATTTCATTTTTTAGATTACTCGGTTTCGGAAGTAAAAACATATTCAGGATCAATAATCTGCTTATACCCTGTTGGTATCGGAAAAGGAAAAGTTACTACTTCATAAATACCAACAGCTGTTCTGGTAACGCCCCAGCCTATTCCCTTAGCTGTCCCTACAGTAATTCCTACCATTACATTTTCGTCTTTCGCCGTATTATAAATTCTTTTGGGGACTTCCAGCCAGCCGGTTGCAGTATTAACAATACCTCTACCTAATTTAGTTAAAGCATTTTCCGCATAAACATAAGTGGTAAAACTTACCGCTAAACAAAAAACCAGAAAAACAATAATTAATTTTACTTTCATTCCCCCCCCTTTTTTTACATGTTAAAAGAAATATACCATAATAATAATAGAATGTCAATGAACAGCCTCTATAGTTAAGATTTAAAAGTATTTTTTAGATAAGTGGCTATATCAATAAACAAAATCAGATGACCAACAAACTCTTCGACTCATCTATTAGTAAATAGTAAATGTATTAATGTTTTTTTTGAAAAACATTAAATTTAAGTTCAAAAATAAAGCACGCGAACGCGATGAAAAATAAATAAAGTGTGTGTGGTTCTAACGCTACTTTCTTATCATCCGTCGCAGAAGGATTAATCGTACCAAATCCCCCCGATTTGGGAACAACACTGCTTTCTAAAGAGACATTTGGTATTAACTGAAAATTCAGTTCTTCTTCCGGAGGCGGAATATAAGTACTATAAAAAGCATCACTATAAACAGGTTTTCCGGTTATTTCATTAGGGATGGATGTTTGTGATTGGTCTATATAAACAGTAGTTTTATATTTAAAATTAGTGCCGAATATAATGGATAATGACAATGGTTGCTGAAATTCAGCGGGAATATTTTCAGAAAGGTCATTCCAATCATCGGAAAGCAAAAAACACCACTTACCACGCCTAATTTTACCTTGAGCGTCTTCAATATAAATCTGTGCTTTTAAATCCAATGGGGGTTGGGGACTGGCGGGAATATAAACTTTAAATGATAAATTTGCAATAGTCGTTTCCGATTGCATTACGGTATTGGGCAATGAGGTTTTTAGACTTTCAAAACCGTTACCGGAAAAGTTCAAATTAAGCGCCAATGAATGTTGTCCACTGTAATAATACTCAGTAGAGTTATAAGTGTTTCCCATCCATCCTTGTGTCGTGCCATTTTCCCAGCCAAAGTATGCCCACAGAAATTTTACATTTAGTAGACAAACTAACACAATTAACGCTAAAATCACTTTTGCCAGTTTCATAAAAACAACCCCTTATACCTATAAATTTATGCCGGCTGATTTCAAACCGCTACAATAATAAAACTTTACTATCCCTCCTTTTTGCTAAGAATGAATCACTTCGCGACTTATCGCGAAAAGTGTTTTAAGTTAGATGCTTTTTATTAAATACGTTACATTAAGTATTTCTTTGTTTTGAAAATAAAAATCCCAGCTTTGTTTAAGTCCTTGCGTCAAACTCACTTCAGGAACAAATCCCAGCTTTGTTTTTATTTTGGAATTATCTACCGCCCAATTACCCCTGCCGATATCTTTTATTCTCCCCCTTATAGATGTAGATTTACCGCTAAGTATAAATATAAAAGCGGCAGCAAAAGCTATTATATTTACCATCCATCGCGGAACAGGTATTAAAAAGGAAAATTTCTTACCTCTCGTTAAAAGCAATTTCTGTCCGAATTCTTTAAATGTCGCTACGTCGTTAGCCAGCATATAAATTTCGTTCGGCAAAGACTTCGTATGCGCTAAAAAAACGGCCTTTGCCGCGTCGGTTACATATATAAAACTGGCTTTATTATCAGCCGGTAAAGGTATAGGGAAAAAACCAAGGTTAGCTATTCTAAAATAATTTGCCGCGCATCTTTTATCATTAGGACCATAAATAAGTCCCGGCCGTAGAATAACTATTTCCATTTTTACGCTCTTACCTAAAGATAAAAGATATTCTTCCGCTTTATATTTACTTTGTCCATAAAAACCGCTAAGACTGCTTGAGAGAGCGTTTTCGTCTAGAAGATTATCTTTACCGATTATAGGTCCTACCGCGGCAATACTGCTTATAAAAGTAAACCTTTTTATTTTTTTTTCAACGCATAAATCAGCTAATTTTTTAACGGCTTCGTAATTTACTTCTAAAAAGTCTTTTTGGCTATTGCCTCTTACTCCTAAAAGTGCCGCGGCATGTATAACCTCGCTAATACCGTTTAAAGCGCTTTTAAGTTCAGAGGAATTTTTAAGATCGGCAAATATTATTTCGGCATTTGTCTTTTTAAGATGAGTTAAATCACTCGTTGAACGTGCCATAGCCCGTACTTTAAAGCCGTGCTTTAAAAACTCATCAACTAAATACCCGCCTAAAAATCCACTTGCCCCTGTTATTAATATCATTTCAAAACTTTACAATTGTACTTCATTTTTTAAACTGTTTTTTATTTCCTGTGCTATTTGTTTTAGAACATCTTCCAGCGCATCGTCTAGCATTTGAAACCTATAATTTATTCCCCTTTTAAATCGAGCCAAGTTCAAAATTCCCGTTGGAAGATTAATATCTTTCGAAGCATCGAAAATGCGGCTAAATAACACATCCCCGGTTGAACCATTTTTTAAAACAGCTTTAATGCTAACGGCGATATCGAATTCGTCTTTGGTAATTACAGTAGCCGCCGTTCCCAGATAAGGAACAAAGGTTGTATTTGGCAATTTCATGACTATCTGAAAATGTTCTATTTCGCCTTTTAAAACATAATTACCTTCGGTTGAAGTTTCGTAAGACGATAAAACAGACGGAACTTTTTCTGCCATTAATTTGTTTTGTATTCTGTTAGTAATAGCCTCATCTATTTGTTCTTTAAAATCACTATCTTTTGTCGCGAATGACAAAATCCGGTTACTTTTTTTTGCCAAACCTTTTTTTTCTTCAACGGGTCTGTTATCTATAAACTTATTTATGTATATAATCCGGCTGTCCATTTCTTCTTTAGCGAAACAACATGGATAACGGCTTTCTTTTAAAAGATTATACTTAGCACAGCTGCACAACAATATACACCACATTAATAGAATAAAAGTGAGGCTAAAATTTCTTTTCAGGATGACAGACATATTTTTTTCTCTTTGCGGCAATATTTTTTCAGAAATCACTCTTTATCTTCCCAGTCTGTAAGGCTATTTCCTGAAAAAATTAATACCTTATCTTTTGAAAGATAATTATAATCTACCGGAATAACCGGGTATCTTGCCTGATAAGTCCATTCTTCTTTGACAGTTCCCAATTCATCTTGTCCTTTTTCGGTTACTTCATTTGGCTGACCCCATAAATTTATCACTTCTTCCTTTGACATTCCCATTCTTAAAGGGGTAGTGCCAAATGGATTCGTTATAATTTTTTCCGGTGTCGGCGGCGGCAATGTTTCACACCCACAGATTGTACAAAATACAAAAATCGCGGCAATAAAAAAAACGCTTTGCTTCATATCCCCTCCTTTTAACAGGTACAAAACTTCAACATTAATATACCCAAAAAATCACAAAAAAGCAACTAAATATAACTGTTTATTTTGACTTCTCGATTTCTATCTGTTTTTTAAAATCCTCCGGCAAATCAATTTTAAATTCTATAAATTCTTTTTTTTGGGGGTGATAAAAGCCAATATACGTAGCGCATAACGCCTGATGCGTTAGGGGGGGCGCCTTTATGCCGTATTCTTTATCCCCGAGAATTGGATGGCCTAAATACGACATATGTACTCTAATTTGATGCGTACGGCCTGTTTTCGGCATGAGCGTAACCAACGTAGATTCTTTAAATCTCTCCGTTACTTTCCAGTAAGTCTCTGCCTCTCTTGAACTTACGTATTTAACCATCATTCGCTGCCTTTTTTTATAATGCCTGCCTATGGGCGCGTCGACTGCGCCTTCATCCGCCTGGATAATCCCTTTTACCAAAGCCGTATATTCTTTTTTTACCACTCTTTCTTTAAATTGGTCTGAGATTTTTCTTAAAGCATGTTCTGTTTTGGCAATAATCATAAGACCGCTGGTGCCTTCATCAAGCCGATGCACAATGCCTAATCTATACTCATCTCCTAAAGAAGGCAATTTTCCAAAATGATAAACAAGGGCATTAGCTAAGGTATTTTCGCATCTTTTTCCGGCAGGGTGCACCAACAATCCGGCAGGTTTATTAATAACCAAAATATCGTCGTCTTCATACAAAATTTCCAAATCCATTTTTTGCGGTTTCAAATCAATAAGCACAGGTTGTATTTCTTTTATTTCTATTTTTTCGCCAGCCTGAACCTTGTGACTGGTTTTATAAACTTCTCCGTTAACTGTTACTCGTCCGTCTTCAATCATTCTTTTTAAATGTGTCCTTGATTCATCCGGAAACTTAGAAGTAAGTAACTTATCAAGTCGCAAACCTTTTTCTTCTTCACTAATAAAAATTTCTTTTTTTTCTGAGTTCATACTAAATCACGCCTTTTTTTTAATGTTATACGCAAACATAATTGTTACTGTTTTATTAAGTCCGAAAATTCCGTTTCAGTTATTATTTTAATATTCAGCTTTTCGGCTTTTTTATATTTCGAACCAGGATTTTCTCCGGCAACTACCAAATCTGTTTGTGAACTAACAACAGACACAATATCGGCACCCAATTCCATTGCCGCGGACGTCGCTTCTGCGCGGGTAAAATTTTCGAGTTCTCCGGTAAAAACTATTTTTTTTCCTATCAGCGGTTTTGGCCCCGCGTTTGGCGCGGATTTCATTGACAAACCTGCTTTTTTTAATTTTGTTATAATTTCTTTAGTCTTATGCTGAGCGAAAAAGCGAACTACCGCCTCTGCCATAACCGGTCCCACTTCATGTATCTCTTCCAATTCTTCTTTACGCGCCTGCATCAGGTTATCTATAGACAAATATTGTTCACTCAAAATAAAAGCCGCTTTTTCTCCGACGTGCCTTATTCCAAAGCCGTATATTACTTTCGACAAAGGACGGCTTTTATTTTTTTCAACGGCTCTTAATAAATTATCCGCTTTTTTTTCAGCAAACAATTCCAACTCCAATAAAGAACTTTTTTTTAGATAAAAAATGTCTGCTATATCTTTTATAAGTTTTTTATCAACGAGCTGTTCCACAACCGCTTCTCCCATCCCTTCTATATCTAGGGCGTTTTTGGAAGCGAAATGTTCCAAACTTTTCTTAAGCTGTGCCGCGCACAAGGGATTTATACAGCGCAAAGCAACTTCTTTTTCTTCCCGCTCTATCTTTTCTCCGCAGATAGGACAATTATCAGGCGCTTTTATCTCTTTCTCTTTTCCAGTTCTTACGCTTTTAACCGGTTTTACTATTTTGGGAATTACCTCCCCTGCTCGTTCTATAATAACTCTATCTTTTATTTTCACATCCAGTCTTTTGATTTCATCAAAATTGTGCAAAGTTGCCCTGCTGATAGTTACACCCGCGCACACAACCGGTTTTAATACAGCTACGGGAGTAATAGTTCCGGTTCTTCCCACCTGAAACTTCACATCTTCTAAAACGGTAGTCGCTTGCTGAGCAGGGAATTTATAAGCCACTGCCCATCGGGGACTTTTGTGAGTCATGCCTAATTTTTTCTGCTGTTTAAATGAATTTACTTTAATAACTATGCCGTCTATCTGATAAGACAAACTTTCTCTTTTATTTTCCCATCTGTTACAAAATTTTATGACTTCTTCGATAGACGCGCATTTTTCTACATGAGGATTAACTACAAAACCGTATTCTTTTGCCGTTTCCAAAAACTGCCACTGGGTATCAAAATCAACGCCTTCTATTTTAGCCATGCTATGAATGAAACATTTTAAATCTCTTTTCGCGGTAATTTTAGGGTCCAAAAGCTTAAGAGATCCCGCGGCGGCATTACGGGGGTTTGCGAATAAGTGCTCTTCTTTATCTATCTTCCCCCTGTTTATTCTTTCAAAATCTTTTATGTCCATATAAATTTCGCCGCGCACGATTACTCTTTCCGGCATAGATACTTGTTTAGATTTTCTTAAGACAAGCGGAACAGTAACAATGGTTTTTAAATTTTCGCTAATATCATCTCCTATCTCACCGTTTCCCCGCGCCAACCCTAACGCGAATTTACCATTTTCATAAATCAAAGACGCGCTTACCCCGTCGATTTTTAATTCAACCGTATATTCTTTATCTTTAGGTATGAATTTTGAAATTCGTTTTTCCCATTCTTTGATTTCTTCGAATGAATAAGTGTTATCCAAAGACAGCATAGGGACTTCATGGTGAACTTGTTTAAACCCTTCCTGAACGGTTCCACCGACTCTTTGAGTAGGAGAAATGTCGGATTTAAAGCGAGGGTATTTTTTTTCAAGTTCTTCTAATTTTTTATAAAGCTTATCATATTCCTCGTCTGAAATTTCAGGCTGATTAAGAACATAATAACAATAATCATGATGTCTTATTTCTTCCCGTATATTATCTATTTTTTTTCTGATTTTTTCCAACATCTTAATATCGGACACAACACAATCTCCCAAAATATTTTGTTTTTTTCGTAAAGCATATGATAAAATCTTAAAATTCTAAATCCGTAATACATTTAAATATGCTGTCGAAAAAAAATAAACATAGCCATATCTTTTGCAGATGATACATCTTTTACTCTCTCATCTTCCCTCTAATAAACGACGAGCGAAAACCAAAGGCAAACCCGCTTCTAAAATTTCATCGTGAGCTTTTTTAACATCATATTCTACTCTTTCTATAGAAACGGTTTCTTCTTGAGTATCAAAAATACAATAAGCCGCCTTGGGGTCTTTGTCACGAGGCTGGCCCACACTACCGATATTTATCAAATATTTATTGTTTTCTTTAATATTTATTTTTTTGGTTTTCTCACGGAAAACATAATTTTGATCGGCAATATAAATCTCAGGGGCATGAGAATGAGAGATAAAACAAAATTTAGTTTTCTGAAACTTAAAGTTTTCTTCTGCCGCGGGAATATCGAGCACATAATCAAAATCTTCTGGAGAAATTAAAGTTGAATGCACAAGAGAAAAATCATCTCTTTGATAAACTAATGGCAGGCTGCCTAAAAAATCTTTTTCCGCTTCAGTGATATTTAGGCGGGTCCATAAAACCGCTTCTTTAGCATATATATTGAAATAATTAATATTGAATTTACCGGCTACCGCCCAATCATGATTACCGGCCACGATTACCGAACACAATGATTTAACTTTAGAAATACATAAACTTGGTTTTGCTCCATATCCTACAATATCTCCGAGACAAAAGTATTCATCGATATTTTTATTTTTAAGTGTGTTCTCAACTGCTTCCATAGCCTCTATATTGCTATGAACATCGGCAAAAATAGCGTAACGCATATTAATTCCCTATACTTTTATAGTACATTAATCTAAAAAAAACTTATTTCGAAACTATCAAACTCTCCCGACGCTTCAATCCAATTTACAGTTTCATTCGAAATATAACCGCTCATGGATAGTCTTACTTTTTCCAGAAATAAATTCAAATCCTTTTTATTGCCTTCACAAAAAGCTTCTACTCTGCTGTCCGGCAAATTTTTTATCCAGCCGGTTAATCCCATCTGTCTACCTATTCTTTCAACCGTAAATCTAAAACCGACTCCCTGAACCGTGCCTGAATAATAAACGTGAATCGCTTCTTTCTTCATCATCTGTTCCGCTGTTACCTTATTTTATATAAATTTAATTTTTCCTTAAATAAATTCGCTGATTGTTTTGGAGAATAATCTCTTTTAAAAATACCCAAATGCTGCTCAGCTCTATCCCAGCCGCTTTGAGTACTTTTCCATATAATATCAAAAGCAGAAAAAAAAGAAACTCCGATTGACCGGGGAAACTCTATATCTTTATTATAAAAGCTAAGAACCTTTTTTAGAAAATCATACTGAGCTTTTTCGGTAAACTCTAAATATTCTCCCTCTGAAGGAAAACTCACCATTTTCAAAAGTACTGTTTTCCTGCAATCTCTTGCTAACTCATCGCTGTCCCGCACGAATTTACTGAACTTAGCGAACAAAAGCTCGGGCGTTTTTAATTCTCCATCGTAGGTCTTGCGCCAGATGTCGCCTATATCGGGAAACAACCAATTCACATATTTTATAATCTTATTATAATTCACCAAATATTCGGTTGTGCTTACAGGTTTATTGGTTTTTTTTCTAACATAATTCATTGCTCTGCATAAAGTTCTTAAACTATATTCAATGCCAAGTTGATTATGTCCAATACAATAACCATCCACATATTCCGCTTCTTTTATAGCCAACTCCATAGTTCTTTCATCTCGAGGGTTGGCTATACCCATTATTACTCCTTCAAAACCGTTTGATTTAGCAAGTTTCGGAATTACTTTTAGAGTATTTTTAGCATCAAAGGTTATAATCCCCCGAACATTGAATTTACGCAATACTTCCAAATCTCTTAATATTTCGCTTTCCATGGGATAAATATTTTTTTCTGGATTAAAATTTACAGGTTCATAAGCTATCCAATTTAATTTACATAATTTAGCATTGAATTTTTCAGCGGAAGCCGGAACAGATCTAAATTCCAATTTCTTTTGTACTTCCAACCATAGCATGATACCCGTAAAGGATAAAGATAAAAAAGCTATAAAAAACATCCGTGTCCTCGCTAATTAATTTTCCAATCTTCGCGAATCTTCATCAAAAATAAATGTTTCGCTGTTGTCTTCAATACCCGCCGCCGCTAATCCTCTTTGTTTTCTAATATCCTCGATTCTATTCAAAGGCTTCTCAAGCTGGCGGCGGCGTGTCACGGATAAAGTTTCATATTCTTTATGAACAGCTTCTATACGTACGCCCAATCCATTCATTTTTTCAAGGAACAATAACCACTGTTTTTTAAATAAACCCAATAACGAAAGAATTTCGTTGGAAGTGTGTTCCAAAGCGAAATTATCCAACGCCTGACGTATAACCGCCAAAACTGCGAACAACGTTAACGGAGAGCAAAAAACGACTTTATTTTTCAGTGCCTCGTCAATAATCGTATTATCCTGCTCATGAATAAAACCGTAAACCTGTTCATTGGGAATAAATAAAAGCACGTAATCAAGGGTGTCTTTTTCGGGATTGATATATTCGCGGGAAGTAACCGCTTTGATATGAGCCTTAACATCTTTCAAGAAATCACCGCGGAATGCTTTCTTTTCTATGTCGGAATCAGTCTCAAGAAATTTTTTGTAATTATTCAAAGGAAACTTAACATCCATGTTTAATTTGCGCCCCTTCGGCAAAAGAAAGGTAAAATCAGGACGCGCGGCGCCCTCTTCAATAGTTTTTTGCTTTAAGTAATTAACTTTTTCTATAAAACCGGCAAGACGAAGCACGTCTTCCGCCATTCGCTCTCCCCACGCACCTCTTGCCTTGTTGCTGGCTAAAGCTTCCTGAAGCATGTTTGTGGTTTTCATGAGAGCCGCGGTTTGTTCTGAGGCATTTTTTAACTGGCCGGTAAGCTGGCCGAATTTTTCCACCCTGTCCTTCTCAAGATCTTTTACAAGGACTGAAACCTTATCAAGCTCAGAAGTCATGCTCTCTAACTGCCGGTCTATAAGAATTTTTTTTGCATCTAATTCTTTTACACCCGCTTCTCTCTCACGTTCAAGACGTTCCTTGGCTAATTTTAAAAATTCTTCCGTGGAATTAGATAAAGCCTGGCGGGAAATGTCTCCGAAATTGGCTTTTATATTATCGAGAATGGCGTCTGTATTTGCCTTGCGCTGGATCTCGAATTGTTCCTCAATCCGCTTAACCGATTTAGTCTGTAATGTCTTCAACGCTAAAAAAGCCGCTATGAAACCAGCCACGAAGCCAGCGATAATCCAAAAAGTAATCATACCTTCACCTCCAATCTATCATTATACCAAACAATCTACAATGGTGAAGTAAAATCTTCATTTTTCCCACACTAAATAATCTTGTAGGGAACGACCATGCCCGTTGCGCATTACAATTCAACTTAAACGGTTTAATTGATTTTAGTTCCACAACACTTTTTATACTTCTTCCCGCTTCCGCACGGACAGGGTTCATTACGGCCTATTTTTAAAATATTACGAATAAAAGAATCGGGGTTGATCCGTAAGAAATCCTCCGCTTCTTCCACGAATTCGTTATCATTATTAGCCGCCTTCTGTTCTTCTTTCCAGCGCTTCTGTCGCGCGGCAATTTCATTTTCATTGTAAAAATCCAGCCAATCCTGTTGGTAGTACCACAAATCTTTTCCCCGCCCATTAAAGGCTTCCCGCACATCTTCATCGTCAAAATATAAATGATAAAAAGAATCCTTATCCTTTAACGCTCGTTCTTTTCTGCCAAAATCAAGAAGTTCTTTTTCAACTTCTTTCCTGTGAAAATCAAGAAGCACGTTTCCAGCCGATAATTGGGTGTCTTTATCTTCGGTCTCATGGCAAAAAATACCTCCTACAAAGGCGAAAATATCTTCTTCCTTTTCGGGATTAGTAATAGTTATCGCGGCAAGCCCATCCATGGCCGTGGCTCTCACATACCAATCCGTCGAATAATCGGCGGCTATCATCTTAAGTCCTTCAATCGATTTAATTCCAACCTTACCGAATATAGAAGCCAACTGCTCCGTAACCCAGTCGCAGTCGTACGCGCACGAAAAACGCAGAGCATTAAGAAGCGGTACAACTGTTTGCTCCGTCGCGATAGCACCGAGAATAAAAACAGCGTGAATAGCAGCCCACCAATGCGAAATATCCCCGGTCCAGTAAAAATTCTTATTGGCAATTTTCGCCAGCGGCTCAACCATCTTTTCCCCCCGCTTCAAGAACTCATCCACGGCCGCCCGCGGCAAACGGTCTTCTTCTGCAAAAAGGAGGTTAACTAATGCATCGTCGGTTAAGATTGTGTAGTTCATTTTTATCTCCTGGTTAATCAATATCCGAAACTTGCCATGGATATATTTGTCTTAACGATAGATTTCCCGTCTATGCCCAATTTTGATTATTTCAACTGTTTCTTTTTCATTTATAACAGCGTATATTATTCTGTAATCGCCTTGTCGAATGCGATATTCCTCTCGCTGGGAAAGTTTTTGGGAATTATTAGGTTTTGGACTTTCAGAAATCATTTGTATCCGTTTTACAATTCTTTGTAGGTCTTTTTTAGGTATGGATTCTAATTCTTTTACGGCAGACTTTTTTATAACTATTTTATATTTTTCCATTTTTCTTAAGTTTTTTTAAAATTTTTTCAAATGCAAAAACAGGTTCTTTTTCTCTCTCTTTTATAGTAGCTATATCTATAGCGTCTTCCGCCAAGGAAATTCTAACGGCTTCGTTAACCAAATCAGACATTGAATGTTCGGTCTCCGCCGCTTTTACGCGCAAAGCTTTATATAGAGCAGAATTTAAATAAACCGTAGTTCTTTTTATATTAGTATTGGGTTGCATTTTTATCACCTCTTTCGTTTTTGATATTATAACATCAAAACGTCTTAATATCAAATTTCTATATTTTCTCCTGAACCACTCGAAAAACGGCTTTTCCGTTATAATAACCGTTCGAACCGCTTGAACCGTTCAAACAACTTAAACGGCTTAGATTATCTTCATTTCCAAAATCCGATCTACTCTGAATACTCTATTTTCGCTTCTTTTATCGCAATAGGCTTCAACTCCGGTAAATGTTTTATCCTGATACACTCGTTCACCCACGAAAAAGGGTTTTATCACTCTGCGGGATTTTGTGTCGTTGGCTTTTAGGTATGTTATTTCAAGAGACAGTTTTTCTTTTATGGCATGGCTTATCAATTCCATTTTTTCTTCCAAGGGCATATCCCGCTCAGACAATGAATATTGACAGCCGGTAAGAAATCTGACAATATTGAAATCCATACGGATATCTGATTTCTTTATAGGCTTTTTTAAGAAAATGCCGTCGAAAGAAGTACATCTACTCAAGGCGACATAGGTCTGTCCGCAGGCGAAAGCGCCTTTGCCCATGTCTATTATTACTTTGTCGAAGGTCTTGCCCTGGCTTTTGTGTATGGTTACTGCCCAGGCAAGTTTCAACGGGTATTGAGAAAACGACCCTACGTTCTCGGTCGTAATTTCGTTATTTTTCTCATTATAAGCAAAATGGAATATTTCCCACGTAACCGGAAGCACTTCTTCTATGTCTCCGCCGGGAAATTCCACGTATATGACGTCGGTTTCTTTTTCTTCGTCGTATTTTATTTTTTTGAGACTGCCTATACTTCCATTGACCCATCTGCCTCTTGTGTCGTTATTCAAAAGCATGACCTGGCTGTTTATGGATATGTTTAATTCATTATCCGCGGGATAAGAATTTTCCTGAAAATCCCCCATTATATCGGCCGGATAAGAATATATTTTCGCTTTTAATTCATCAAGCCGCTGTTTATTGATTTCGGCGGCGGTTTTATTGGTGGTAGTCAAACATATGCAAAATCCGGAATTTTCCGAAGGCAGGTCAATGTTGGCCCTTTTATTTAACATGCTGAAATGTTCTTCGGTAACGGAATTATTGCGTATGGCGTTTAGAAGTTCTATAAAATTTTCATCTTTCTGACGGTACACCGTTTCCAATTCCACAAATTCGAACGGGAAATCCTTCAGCGCGTTTGCTTCGAAAAAATAAGCATTATTGTACTGTTTCTTGAAAATTTCTTTTTCTCTGCCGATTACAACGGGCGGAAGCTGGTATAAATCGCCGATGAAAATCATTTGCAGTCCGCCGAAAGTTTGTTTGGAATGTTTACCGTTCAGCCGCAAAAATTTATCTATGCAGTCGAGCAGGTCCGCTCTCAGCATGGATACTTCATCTATTATAATGCTATCCAGCGACTTGTAAATTTTTGATTTTTCGGTTGAAAGTTTTTTTACTTTGCGCAAAGTAATATTCGGTTTAAATTTAAAAAAGGAGTGAATAGTTTCGCCAAAAACATTCAGCGCGGCGACGCCGGTGGGAGCAAGTACGACCAATTTTTTCTGGGCGGTTCTTCTGTAATAATCAAGCAGGGTAGATTTTCCCGTACCGGCTTTTCCGGTAATAAACACACTCTTGCCGGTATCTGCCATTAAATCCAGCGCTTTTTGGAATTGAGAATTGATGTCTATGTTTTTGATTTTCATGGTTTAAACGAAATCAGGCGAAGCTAATCACGGTAAGTGATTAGCGAAGACTGATGGTCGGGAAGGCGGGATTTGAACCCGCGGCCTTCCGCCTCAGGCGGACGCGCTAGCCAACTCCTGCTTATCCTACCAACATAAGTAAATTTTTTCC
>JBDRBQ010000047.1:0-16374 GCA_043822625.1 Candidatus Omnitrophota bacterium
AGACGCTACGTAAGATATAGGCGGTTTTTCTGGCGGTGATAGCGAATGAGACGTAAAACGCGAGGATTAGTCCGAGGATGTTTTGAGAGTTGTGGATTTTTGTAATATCGATGCGTGGTTTGAGCGGCGCGGAATGCTTGAGTTCGTTTGCCTGGAATAGATACTCGCGGTAGGTGTAGTTGAGTTTAAATTGAGAAGATTTTGTTCTTTGTAAAGCTTTTTCCGCAGGGTTGAGTTGATTAATGGCGTTGAGTCGGTGCGGGCAGTTATCGTTACAACATTTGTGAATAATGACATGCCGGCGAGATTTCCAGCGGAATAAAGCGTGTTGGCAGTATGGGCAAAAGTATTTGGCTTTGAGAGATTTTCTAAAACGATTATCAGCTTGAAAGGTCGACGAGCAAACCTTGCATTGCAATTGTGTTTGTTCTTTGCCGTTGTTGCGATACAGGTATTGATGTGGAGCGTGACAACATGGGCAAGATTCGGTTGAAAGTATGGGATTAGTTCCTCGAGTCTTGACGGGCTTAAGAGGCCGCCCATGTTTGGCTTGATAGGCTTCTATTAAAGTTTTGTAATTTAAATTTTGGTCTTTTTTTTAGCGGGTTCCGTCAATGGCGGGTTTGGATCGACGTAAAAGTCACGGTATTTTGGGTGGTGCTCTTTAAAAACGTCTTTGGGCATTGAAGGAAGATTCAATTTGTTTTTAAGGACATCCGTTAGTTCTTGAACGATTTTTTTGATCTGTTCGCGGTTGAATTTCGAACAGATCCAGACAACAAAACGAGAAATTTGATCCATGATTTTTCCCTCCAACAATTATAATAACCCTTTTTTGGGGGGGAGGCAAGCATTTTTAACAAAACTCGTTGTAACTATTATAGATATAAAAAAAGTAACTAAAAACTTTTGACAATACGTATAGAAATGTAGGGGGGGATTATGAAGGTTATTTTGGAACATAAAAAGGCGATAGAAAAGATTAAAAAAAGCGTTGGGAGTCAGAATGAAAAATTGAATTATATTTTTAATATATGCAGACAATCCGTGGTCGTTTTAGCTTCGGATAAAGCAGGAAAATTAAATATTCTTTTGAAAGCCATTATTGACCAAACCACCGAAGTGCTTAATTCGGAAATAGGTTCTATTCTTTTGCTTACCCCTGGAAAAAATGAAATAAGTATTTATGTTGCCAAAGGATTAAGTAAGGAAATTGTTCAGAAAACAAAGCTCAAAGTAGGAGAAAAAATTTCAGGGTGGGTGGTTGAGCACAAAAAATCTCTTTTGGTCGAAGATATAGAAAAGGACGACCGGTTTACCAAAGGAAACAATGAAAGATATTATACCAAATCTTTGATTAGCGCTCCTATTCTGGTAGATGATAATGTCGTGGGGGTTATTAATATTAACAATAAACACGACCGTACGCCGTTCAATCGTGAAGATCTAAAATTGTTGGAAATACTGGCCATGCACGCGGGTTTATTGATAAACAATGTAAATCAATACGAAAAATTACAGCGCTTATATATGAATACTATCAAAGCGTTGGCCCAGGCAATTGATGCCAGAGACCATTATACTAAAAAGCACTCCGAATGCGTTACTAAATACGCGGTGAACATTGCCAAAGAAATGAAATTATCTAATAGTGAAATCGCGGATATTGAAAAAGCCGGCAGGCTTCACGATATAGGTAAAATAGGTATACATGATTATATATTAACAAAACCGGGCAAATTAACGAAAGAAGAATGGGATGAAGTAAAGGGGCATTCTTTGAAGGGTGCTAAGATATTGGAGCCACTGGCTTTTTTGGGAAATGCTGTTCGTATTATAAGAGAACACCATGAACGATATGACGGCACCGGTTATCCCGATAAAAAGAAAAAAGATGAAATTTGCATAGGGGCCAAAATTATGGCTGTTGCTGATTCTTTCGATGCTATGACTACTAATAGACCTTATGCCAGAGCTTTGAGCGAACAAGAAGCTATCAATGAATTGAAGAGAGAATCCGGAAAACAATTTGACACGGCAACAGTAAAGGCTTTTTTAAGAATTTTGAAAAAAAATAAAAAAGAGTAATCAAAAAATCGTTGTTGTTTTTAATTAATTATTTGTCGCAACAGCGTTATCTCGCGTGTCGGCTTTTAAGTTGGGGTGAAAGCAAATCTGCAGGATTCCCTGTCTACGATTAACAGGCGTTCAGAAACCACATGCTTTAGCTCCGGTAGGTTTCATTTGCACAATGCCAATATGGCGTTGCGTTTTTCCCGCGTAAGGCCCGGCATAGTATTTAAAAGTATCTTAATTGCCTTTTTTATGTCTTTGGCGCTTTTATAGGTAAGGAGCAGGGCTTTTACTGCCACTGGATCCTGCAAGGCGGCTATTACTTCCGAATTAAGATATTTAATGGAAGAAGAATCCTTTAAGATAGCTTGATTGGTAAAAAAATCCGCTTCACTAATACTGAAAACCTTGCATAATTTTTTGCGAAAAATAGAGTTTGGTTCTCCAACGCCATTTTCCCAGTTGGAAATGGTAGAGGCGTATCTCGCGCCGATTTTTTTAGCTAATGCCGTTTGACTTAATTTTGCCACTGTTCTTAATTCTTTTATGCGTTTGGTTATAGTCATATTATTTGTCCCTTTCGTTTTTTATAGTCTGTAAATATATATTATATAGTTTATAAATATATACCATATAACTTGACAAAAGTCAAATTTTATTTTTTGTAACTGTAAGTAGCGCAATGAGATACAAGCGATGTGTAAAAAAAACGAGCGCAGGAACATCGGCTTACAATTCCCATGACATCTTTTTAGATAAATGTAATAAATGTATAGAAAAATTAAATACTTGCAAGGAAATGCTGTTGCAAGATTAGGGCTTGTTCTAAAAGAACGTTTTGTGACACCGCTGATTTTAATGTGTTTTTTTGTTGTATCGATTTGAAGTTACGGATAATTGAATATACCGCAAAATAGGACATTTCTAAATGTGCTTGACAAAAATTTCGAAAAAGTTGACAGTTATTAAATGGGAGGGTATAATAAACCCCATCTGTAAAAGTTAAATAGGAGTAAAATAAATGAAAAGCGATAAGATGAAAAAAGGTGTCAGCCGTTGTAGTTCGAGAGCGCTTTTAATGGCCAGCGGCATATCCAGATCGGATTTGAAAAAACCTTTCATAGGTGTCATTTCTTCTTATACTGAAATAATACCCGGTCATATCCATTTAAGAGAGTTGGAAGATCCCGTGCGGCGCGGTGTATCAAGTGCAGGGGGGGCGCCTTTTAGTTTCAATATTTCCGGTATCTGCGACGGTATAGCGATGGGGCATAGAGGGATGCATTTTTCTTTGCCGTCGAGAGAATTGATAGCTGATATGGTGGAAAGTTTGGCCGAAGCGCATTGCATGGACGGCATCATTTGTTTGACTAATTGTGATAAAATTACACCCGGTATGTTGATGGGTATTGCCAGAGTCAATGTGCCTGCTATAGTAGTTACCGGTGGGCCTATGCTTTCCGGGCGTTGGCAGGGACGCAGGCTTTCGCTTGTCAGGGATACTTTCGAGGCGGTTGGAAGATTTGAAAAAGGTGAGATTACCGAAGACGAACTTCACGCCCTTGAGGGAGAAGCGTGTCCAGGGGCGGGTTCGTGTCAGGGATTGTATACCGCCAATACCATGAATTGTCTTACCGAGGCGATGGGATTATCTTTGCCCGGATGCGGGACGAGTTTGGCGGTTTCCGCGAATAAAAAAAGAATAGCCTTTGAGAGCGGCGTGAAAATAGTAGAGTTAGTTAAAAAGAATATTACCGTCAAGAGCATTTTAAAGAAAGAAGCTTTTGAAAACGCGGTGCGTGTGGATATGGCTTTGGGCGGTTCAACTAATACGGTTTTGCATCTTCCGGCAATCGCGTACGAAGCAGGTATTGATTTGTCTTTAGATGATTTTGACAGGATAAGCAGAGAGACGCCTCATATTTGTAATATTCGCCCAGGTGGAGAATATTTTATGGAGGACGTGGAATTCGCGGGAGGAGTCCCGGCAGTTTTAAAAAGGCTTGCGGGAAAATTGAATGATATTAAAACTGTTTCAGGTAAAAAGATTTCTCAGATAGCCCAAGAAGCGGAAATCTTTGATGAAGATGTAATAAGGCCGTTAAGCAAGCCATATCATAAAGAAGGCGGTATTGCTATTCTCAAGGGGAATCTGGCGCCGGAGGGAAGCGTTGTTAAACAAAGCGCAGTTTCGGCGAAGATGATGAAATTCAGCGGAAAGGCCAAAGTTTTTGATTCGGAAGAAGATGCCATAAAAGAAATAAGAGCAGGCAATATAAAAGCCGGTATGGTGGTTGTAATAAGATACGAAGGGCCAAAAGGCGGTCCGGGTATGCGGGAAATGCTTAATCCTACTTCCGCTATAAGCGGCATGGGGCTGGCGGATAGTGTTGTTTTGATTACCGATGGAAGATTTTCGGGCGGAACAAGAGGTCCTTGTATAGGGCACGTGTCTCCCGAAGCGGCGTCGGGCGGGATTATTGCTATAGTTAAAGACGGGGATGTCATTGAAATAGATATTTCTAAACGAAAAATAGAACTTAAAGTGCCGGATGTGGAAATCAAGCGCAGATTTGAAAAATGGGTTTCTAAAGAACCTAAGATAAAAAAAGGATATTTGGCAAGATACGCTTCGCTGGTAACTTCAGCCAGTACAGGCGCTATTTTAGGAAAATAATTAAAAAAACCATCTGTGCACTTCGGAAGTGCACAGATGGGGGGACTAAAAAGGAAAAGGATTAATTGATATGAAAATGACCGGAGCGCAAATTTTAGTAGAATCTTTAATAAAGGAAAAGGTTGAATATATATTCGGTTATCCGGGCGGTTCGCTTCTGCCGATAATGGATAAACTGTATGATTATAAAATTAAATTTATCCTTACCGGACACGAGCAAGGCGCGGCGCATGCCGCCGACGGCTATGCCAGGGCTACGGGAAAAGTCGGGGTTTGCATGGCGACTTCCGGTCCCGGCGCTACTAATTTAGTTACTGGAATAGCGACGGCAAATATGGATTCGGTGCCTATGGTGGCTATAACCGGCCAGGTAAAAACCAGCTTGATAGGAAATGACGCTTTTCAGGAAGCAGATGTAACCGGTATTACGCGCCCTATTACAAAACATAATTATCTTGTAAAAGATGTTAAGGATATGGCGCGGATTATAAAGGAAGCGTTTCACATTGCTTCTACGGGTAGACCAGGGCCGGTTGTAATAGATGTGCCGGTGGATGTCACTATGCATGAAGGGGAATTTAATTATCCTGACAAAGTTGACCTAAGAAGTTATAAGCCTACTTATGAAGGTCATCCCGGTCAGATAAAAAAAGCGGCTAAATTTATTATGGAAAGTAAAAGGCCGGTTATTTATGCCGGTGGCGGAGTTGTGATTTCAGGAGCCGCTGATTTATTAAAGGAATTAGCAGAGAAAGGAAATATACCTGTTACGACTACTTTGTTGGGATTGGGCGGTTTTCCGGGAACGCACCCGCTTTTTTTGGGTATGCTTGGAATGCACGGTACAGCTTACGCGAATTACGCGGTTATGGACGCGGATTTGATTATTGCCATTGGTTCGAGATTCGATGACCGCGTCACCGGAAAACTTGACGCGTTCGCGCCTTCGGCAAAAATTATTCATATCGATATCGACCCTACTGCTATAAGCAAAAATATTCCGGTTGATATTCCCATTGTTGGTGACGTGAAAGAAATTTTAAAAAAATTGAATCCGCTGATAGGAAAAGTCGATACCGGGGCGTGGCTTAAGCAGATAGATATGTGGAAAGAAAAACACCCGCTTAGTTATAAACAGAATGGAAAATTGAAACCGCAGTTTATTATCGAGCAGATTTACGAAGTAACTAAAGGCGAAGCTATTATTACTACCGAGGTCGGGCAAAACCAGATGTGGGCGGCGCAGTGGTATAAATATACTAAACCGCGCACCTTTATTTCGAGCGGAGGATTGGGAACGATGGGATACGGTTTTCCAGCGGCTATAGGCGCTCAGTTCGGTTGTCCGGACAAAATAGTTTTCGATATTGCCGGAGACGGAAGCATACAAATGAATATTCAGGAATTATCCACGGCGGTGAATAATAAATTGCCTGTTAAAGTGGCTATATTGAATAATGGTTATCTTGGAATGGTCAGGCAGTGGCAGGAACTTTTTTATAAAAAACGCTACGCCTATACAGGCCTTAAAAATCCTGATTTCGTGAAATTGGCGGAGAGTTACGGGGCGGTCGGTATCAGGGTAACAAAGAAGGAAGAAGTCAAGCCTGCCTTAGAAAAGGCTTTGTCGGTAAAAGGGCCGGTTTTTCTGGATTTTGTCATCGAAGAAGAAGAAAATGTTTTTCCGATGGTGCCTGCCGGAGAAGCTATAAATAGAATGATAGGTGGGATGGCGTAAAATAGTGGATAGTGAATGGTTGATAGTGAATAGATGAAAAACTAAAAACATTTTTTTATTAAAGGGCAATTTGTAAATTACCCCGACTATTCACCATTCACTATTAAACTATTCACTAATAGAGCGAGGTTATAATGAAGCATATAATTTCAGTTTTGGTTGAGAATAAATTTGGAGTTTTGGCGCGTATTTCAGGGCTTTTTAGTGCCAGAGGTTTTAATATCGACAGCTTGGCGGTTGGTGAAACCGAAGACCCGAGTATCTCCAGAATGACTATTGTTGTCAAAGGAGATGATCGTATCTTAGAACAGATAATCAAACAGCTTCGCCGTTTGATGGATGTAATCAAAGTAATGGATTTGACCAAAAAAGATTATATAGACAGAGAATTATTGCTGTTTAAAGTGGATGGCGGGAAAAAGAAGGAGGATGTTTCTAAAATTTTAAAGAAATATAAAGCGATAATTATCGAGGAAAAAGAAGGTAAATTTACCGTAGAAGCGGCTAATTCCAAAGAACAGGTTGAAAAATTGCTGGAAGAATTGTCCGGTTATCAGATTAAAGAAATGGTTCGAACCGGCAGAATAGCGATGGAGAAATAATTGAGTGAAGACAGAAGCGGTTTTTAAAGAATGGATGAAACAGGCAGATTACGATTTGAATACAGCTGAAGTTATGTTTAATGCGGGAAGATATATTTATTGTGTTTTTATGTGTCATTTATCTCTTGAAAAAGCTTTGAAAGCGCATTATGTTAAGAATCTCAAAACGCATTCTCCCAAAACGCATGATTTGATTTATTTGTGCGAAAAAGCAACGATAGAATTATCTGAAGAAAAATTGATATTTATAGATAAACTAAATGGCCTACCCGCTATCCAGATGATTTGAGCAGGATTTTGAAACAGTATAATAAAATAAGAACCCGGGAGATACTGGAATCAAGCAGAAAGGTGTTTTTATGGTTGAGGAAAAACAAGTAAAAGTAGTGAACGCGTTAAAGGAATTATTAGATGCGCAGGGGATAAAACCTTTTAAAATAATAGTGTTTGGCTCGGCGGTTAAAGGTTATTCTAATAGTGATAGCGATGTTGATATAGTGGTTCTTTCGAAAAGGTTTAATGGGAAAGATATATTTGAAAAAGTCGAGATGACTAAAGGGATACATAGAAAATTAATAAAGAAATTAATGATACCTGTGGATGTTATGTATTGTTCATCTGATGAGTGGGGGAAAAGCAGTTCACCTATAATAGAAATCGTAAAAAAAGAAGGCCGTGTTTTTTCATAAAAGAAATGGTTCGAACCGGCAGAATAGCGATGGAGAAATAAAAATATGCTTCATCAAAAAGTGAAATTGAGCAATAAAGAAGCGGATGGTTATGTTATTCCCATAGGTACGCTTAATCTGGTAAGTGTTGTTACTAATGTAGGTATGGTGGGATGCGGGGCATTTGATGTTTCGGCATTGGATAAATTTAATTATCCGGCGGCTATAGTGAAACCTGCCAAAGGAAATTCTATTGCCGGTATCGAAGACCTTTTGCAGGGTATTATAAAAGATGTGAATGAAGCGGCGGTAAGATTAGGTGTTAAAGTAGGCATGTCAGGCAAAGAAGCGCTTGAGATACTATAAAAAATAGATCGAAAACTTTTAAAACGGAGGATATAAAATGGCAAAAGTTTATTATGACAAGGACGCGGATTTAAAAATTCTGAAGGATAAGAAAATCGCTATTATCGGTTACGGTATTCAAGGCAGAGGGCAGTCTCTCAATTTAAGAGACAGCGGCATAGACGTTATCGTTAGTGATTTGAAGGACAGCGCGAACTGGAAGCAGGCGGAAAAAGACGGTTTTAAACCGGTAACGGCCGAAGAAGCCGCGAAAAAAGCGGATATAATTCAGATTTTGACTCAGGACGATGTGCAGGCGAAAGTTTATAAAACCAGCATAGAACCTCATTTGAAAAAAGGCAACGCGCTTTGTTTTTCTCACGGGTTTAACATACATTTTAACCAGATAGTTCCGCCCGCCGACGTGGATGTTTTTATGGTCGCTCCAAAAGGTCCGGGCGCGTTGGTTAGAAGAATGTATGAAGAGAAAAAAGGGGTTCCTTGTTTGGTTGCTGTTTTTCAGGATGCCAGTAAAAAAGCTTTCAAAACAGCTTTAGCTTACGCTCAAGGTATAGGCGGTACAAGAGCCGGTGTAATAGAAACAACTTTTAAAGAAGAAACTGAAACTGATCTTTTCGGAGAACAGGCTGTATTATGTGGAGGTGTGACCGAATTGATAAAGGCCGGTTTCGATACGCTGGTGGAAGCCGGTTATCAGCCGGAAATAGCTTATTTTGAATGTCTTCACGAATTGAAGTTGATTATAGATTTAGTATATGCCGTCGGTATAACCGGAATGCGTAAACGCGTTTCCGATACTGCTGAATACGGAGATTTAACGCGCGGCAGGAGAGTTATCCCTGAAAGCACCAGAGTTGAAATGAAAAAAATTCTGGCTGAAATACAGGAAGGAAAATTTGCCGGAGAATGGATAACTGAAAATCAGGCTGGACGCCCTTCGTTTTACGCTCTGAGAAAAAAGGACGAAGAACATTTAATAGAGAAGGTTGGCGCTAAATTAAGAGAAATGATGCCTTGGATAAAATAAAGTCGAAAGTCTCCGCCGTAGGCGGAAAAAGTCAAAAGTTAAAAAAAGTAAAAACATCCGGTAAGATTTGGGAAAGGTTAGTGCCTTTGTCTGAGGCTACCAGAGAGTGGGATGTTGATTTTTGGCAATCACGGAAAGCGGAACTGCGTTTTTTGACAGCGTGGGGAATGGTCGCGGATTATTACAAAATAAAAGGGAAAAAAATTGGGAAAAATACCCTTCGATTACAAAGAACTGTGGAGCATATTAAACAAGCACAAAGTTAAATATTACGCGTTGAAGAAGAAAAGAAAAAAGTGATTTTATGGAAAAAATAATAATTTTCGATACAACTTTAAGAGACGGAGAACAATCTCCCGGCGCGAGTTTGGGGGTAAAGGAAAAAGTAGAAATCGCTTTACAGCTTGAGAAGCTGGGAGTGAATGTTATCGAAGCTGGTTTTCCTATTAGTTCCCCCGGTGATTTCGAGGCGGTGCAGGCTGTTTCCAAGGCGGTAAAAAAGCCTATCGTATGCGCCTTGGCAAGAGCCAGAGAAGAAGATATACAAGCCGCGGCCGAGGCTGTCAAAAAAGCCGTTAAAAAGCGCATTCATGTTTTTTTGGCGACTTCCAAAATTCACATGAAGTATAAATTAAAAAAACCGGAAGGGGAAATTCTTAAATTGGCTGAAAAAGCCGTTCGGTTTGCTAAAAAATACTGCGATGATATTGAATTTTCTCCCGAAGATGCCGCGCGCACCCAGGAAGATTTTTTATTTGAGGTGTTGGAAGCGGTAATAAACGCGGGAGCGACGACATTAAATATACCGGATACGGTAGGGTATTCTACGCCTGATGAGTTTGGCAGTTTGATAGCGAAAATAAAGAAAAATGTTCCGAATATAGAAAAAGCCGTTATTAGTGTGCATTGTCATAACGACCTTGGCTTAGGCGTGGCTAATTCTTTGGCCGCGGTAAAAAACGGGGCCAAACAGGTTGAGTGTACTATCAACGGTCTTGGCGAAAGAGCGGGAAACGCTTCGCTTGAAGAAATAGTAATGGCGCTAAAAACAAGAAATGATTTTTACCATAAGACTACGTCCATTAATACGCCGCTTCTTTATAAAACCAGTCGTCTGGTGAGTAATTTAACCGGAATCATAGTCCAGCCGAATAAAGCTATTGTTGGGCAGAACGCGTTCAGTCATGAAGCGGGAATCCATCAGGACGGAGTTTTAAAAAAGCGCATTACTTATGAAATCATGGCTCCCGCTGATGTCGGTTTTCTGGAAAGCAATATTGTGCTTGGAAAACATTCCGGTCGTCACGCTTTTTACGAACGTCTTAAAGAACTCGGTTATAAATTAGGCAAAAAGGAAATAGACGACACCTTTAAGCGTTTTAAAGAATTGACTGATAAGAAAAAAGAAATTTTCGATGAAGATTTGGAAGCTTTGATTGAAGAACGGTTGACGGAAACGCCTCAGGTATGGAGTTTAGCGCATCTTGAAACTAAAAGTACGACCGCTTCCCAGCCGCAGGCTATTGTGGCTTTAAAAGGGCCGGGTGGAAAAATAGAAAAAGCTGTTTCAACCGGAGACGGGCAAGTGGACGCGTGTTATAAAGCCATCGAGAAAATTACCAAACAAAAAGGTAAATTGGAAGATTATTCCATAAAATCGGTAAGCAAAGGTAAAGACGCTTTAGGAGAAGTAAGAGTCAGAGTGAAATTCAAAAACAATATAATAAGCGGACACGCGGCCAGTACAGATATTATTGAAGCCAGCATAAAAGCTTATTTGAACGCCATAAATAAATTTATAGCTAAAAGTCAGATGAAATCCGCGAACGCAAAAAAAGGAAATTTATAAAGGCTGTGGCTATAACCCGCTCATTCTGCCTGTCAGTTCTTGAGTGTTCGCAATATAGCGGGTTCTCAAGACACAAAAATCAGAGCCATGAAAAATCAAAAAATTAACGGAAAGACTGAAATTTACGGTTTAATCGGCTGGCCGGTGGAACATAGTTTCTCGCCAGCTATGCATAATGCGGCGTTTAAAGCGTTGGGGATAAAGGCTCTTTATAAACTGTTTCCCGTAGAAGAAAAGAATTTTGATATGACTTTGAAGGAGTTAGTTGCTTCAGGGATTAAAGGTTTTAATGTAACCATTCCGTATAAAGAAAAAATAATTCCGTATCTTTCAAGTTTGCAAGACGAACTAACAAAATTAATTAGAGCTGTAAATACGGTTGTAGTTAAAAACGGCGAACTTATTGGTTGTAATACGGATTGGATAGGTTTTACTTTATCTTTGCAAACTACTAAAATTGAAAACAAAAAAGTTTTTATATTGGGTGCCGGAGGCGCGGCAAAAGCAGTAGCTGTGGCGTTGGCTTATTCTAAAGCAGATAATATTTACGTAACTGATTTAGCAAAAGAAAAGGCAGAAAGTTTAGTTGCTCATATGAATAAGCATTTCAAAAAATCAAAAGCCGAATATGTTTCGGATTTAAAAAGTAAAGAAGCGCAGGAAAAATTAAAAGAAGCGGATTTAGTTATCAATGCCACCGGTATTGGTTTGCGTGAAGATGACCCTGCTTTGGTAAAACCAGAGTGGGTGCGTGAAGGGCAGATAGCTTATGATTTGATTTATAACCCGCCTTTGACTAATTTTTTAAAAGTTTACAGTGAAAATGGCGCGAAAAAGATTTTAAATGGCAGAAAGATGCTTTTATATCAGGCTGTGGAAGCTTTTAAATTATTTACCGGTAAACAAGCGCCTATAAAAGTAATGGATGAAGCGTTGGAACGAGAATTATATGGGTGAGTTTTTTGTCCATTAAATAAGAGGAAGTATTAAAATTGAGCGATACATTTATTTATATAAGCATATCTTTATTCGGCCTTATCATAGGCAGTTTTTTGAATGTGTGTATTTACAGGCTTCCGAGAGAAAAGTCTATTGTCCGGCCTTCGTCGTTTTGCACGCATTGCCTTAAACCGATAAGATGGTTCGATAATATTCCGGTGATAAGTTTCGTGATTTTAAGAGGCAGATGCAGAGAATGCGGTAAGCGTATTTCTTTTCAATATCCGGCAGTGGAAACGATTACGGCTTTGATTTTTTGCCTGAATTTTCACTTTTTTGGATTGACTCCCGCTTTTCTGATATGGAATGTGTTTGCCTGTTCTTTATTAGTAGCCAGCGTGATAGATTTTCATTTTCAGTTAATACCGGATTTAATCAGCTTAAGCGGCATTATCGTTGGACTGGCTTTAAGATTTTTCGTGCCGCAGTTTTTATCTATTGCTTCTGAAAAGCCGTTTTTAGATTCATTGTTAGGAGTATTGGCCGGCGGAGGCAGTATTTATTTGTTGGGATTGATAGGCACTTTCGCTTTTAGAAAAGAAAGCATGGGGTTTGGCGATGTGAAATTAATGGCTATGATAGGCGCTTTTTTAGGGTGGAAGCTGGTGCTGTTGTGTTTTTTTATAGCGCCTGTCTTTGGTTCGGTGTGGGGCATATTTTTAAAAATCAAATATAAACAGGATATTATGCCTTATGGCCCTTTTCTTTCTTTGGCGAGTTTGGTTTGCCTTTATTTGGGAAAAGATATGTTGGATTTTTTTTTGTTCGGTTTGTTGTAGTAGGATAACTATAAATTAAGAATTGATATTGGGAGGACAAAATGTTACGTTTTTTAACCGCGGGCGAATCGCATGGCTTGGGACTCACGGCCATTTTGGAAGGAATACCGGCCGGATTAAAAATAGAAAAAGAAAAAATCAACGAAGCATTGTCTTTGAGGCAGGTCGGTTACGGGCGCAGTGAACGCCAGACAAAAGTAGAAATCGACACAGTAGAAATATTGTCGGGGTTAAAAGGGGGCGTTACTCTTGGAAGCCCTATAGCGCTTTTTATAAAAAATAAAGATAATTCCATAGAAACCGCCGCCGGTGTTTTTTGCCCGCGTCCAGGGCATGCCGATTTAGCCGGTGCTTTGAAATATAAACATAAAGATTTAAGATGCGTTTTAGAAAGAGCTTCTGCCAGAGAAACTGCGGCGAGAGTCGCGGTGGGGGCTGTGTGTGAAATTTTATTGGAAGAATTCGGTATTTTTCTGCTTAGCCATACGGTGGATATTTCCGGTATAGAAGCGCATACAAGTGCCTTTAGTTTCGAACAGATAAAATCTGCCGTGAAAAAATCCGTGTTAAGATGCGCTGACGAAGCGGCGGGAAAATTAATGATAGAAGAAATAGATAAAATGAAAGAAGCCGGTGATACTTTAGGCGGAGTTTTTGAAGTGATAGCGAAAAATATTCCGGCCGGTTTGGGTTCGTATGTTCATTACGACCGGCGTTTGGACGCGAAATTAGCTTCGGCGCTTATGTCTATACCGTCGGTAAAAGGCGTTGAAATAGGCATGGGGTTCGGAGTTGCCGCGAAGGCTGGTTCGGATATTCACGATGAAATTTTTTATGATAAGAAAAAAAAGTTTTATCGCAAAACCAACAATGCCGGCGGGCTTGAAGGCGGGGTGACTAACGGCGAAGATGTAGTGTTACGGGCAGCTGTAAAACCCATACCTACTTTGATGAAGCCTCTTTCGTCGGTTGACATAAACACAAAAGAAAAAAAAGACGCTTCTGTTCAGAGAAGTGACGTGTGCGTTGTGCCGGCGTGCGGAGTGATAGGTGAAGCGATGACGGCGTTTGAAATAAGCGGCGCTTTACTTGAGAAATTCGGTTCGGATAATATGGAAGATATAAAAAAAGCGTTTGATGATTATATAAGGTAAAAAAATTAGATACCAGATGTCGTATGCCAGAACTGTGGCGATTCTTTTTCCCTGAATTAGGCATGCGATATCGGAAATGTAGTGTATGAATATTTATTTAGTTGGTTTTATGGGAACCGGAAAAACGGTAGTCGGCAAAGCTTTGGCGAAAAAACTAAGCCTTGAGTTCGTCGATTTAGATTTGGTAATAGAAGAAAACGAAAAGCGGCACATAAGCGATATATTCAAGGAAGACGGCGAGGCCTATTTCAGGCAGAAAGAAAAAGAAGCGGTAAGAGAAATTACTCGAAGGAAAGATATGGTTGTTGCCGCCGGCGGAGGAGCAGTAATTGACCCTGAAAATATAAAAATGTTTAAAGAGAACGGCGTGATTATTTGCTTAAGCGCTTCGGCGGACGTGATTTTGCAAAGAACTCAAAAAGAAACCCATCGCCCCCTCCTGCATGTGGATGATCCTGAAAAAAGAATAAAAGATTTGCTTGAAAAAAGAGCCGCTTATTATGCCAAAGCGGATTACACAGTCGATACAACACATAAATCCGTAGAAGATATAGCGGATGGAATAATTGATTTGCTTAATAAGGAGTAGGGACACTTTTTTTTTACATAGATATTTTAAATAATGTCACAATGCGGTGGTATGCTGTTAAATTATTTAATTGTAGCTGCAGAGCGTTAGCTCTGCTTAATCTGGTTAACCGGTCTGGTGACATGGAGAAGCAAAGTTACCAGTTCGGTGACTTGGTGACCTTTCAGTATCCGGTGACCTTTTTGAGTTCATAGGGTTTATTGAGTTTGTTGAGGGCAGCTACAGAGTTCCGATGTTGCATCGTGATAATGCGGTATTAGGCAAAGCTCCGCTTTGCGGCTACAAGTTATAATTGGGTTAATAGGGTTTAGATGTTTATCCTAACAAGATTTAACTTGCGGATAGAGACGTTTTAATAGTCACAAGTTAAAATTTTTTATAAAGGCAGGATTTTATTTTGGAAATTCGGGATTTAATGGTAGCTTTTAATTTAGATAACTCTTTAAGCCTTAAACAGCTTTACAGGAAATTCGAGCTGAATTTAGACGACGATGATAAAGACCGTAAATTAAAAGTTTGTCTGACAGAGTTTTCTAAAAAAGGTTTAGACGTTGCGTCTCTTAAAAAACTGGAAAGAGAGTTTAAAACGGCAGAAAAAGATAAGGTCAGTATTATGACCGTTTTTGACGACGATTATCCCGCGCAGCTTAAAAATATCTTTGATCCCCCCTCTGTAATCTATGTAAAAGGAAAATTATATAAAGAAGATGTTTGTCCCATAGCTATTGTGGGTTCGAGAAGGGCTAGTTTCGCGGGTATTAATTTTTCCAGGAACTTGGGTTTTTCTTTGGCGATGAACGGCATAACCATAATTTCGGGTCTGGCGCGGGGCATAGACTCAGCCGCGCACAAAGGATGCCTGGAAGCCGGCGGCAGAACGATTGCGGTTTTAGGCAGTGGTCTGGGAGAATTATATCCTGCTATGAATAAACAATTAGCGGAACAGATAGGCGAAAAAGGAGCCGTCATAAGTGAGTTTTCATATTTTACCAAACCGCTCGCTTTTAATTTTCCGAGGAGAAATAGAGTAATAAGCGGCCTTTCTTTCGCGGTTGTGGTGGTGGAAGCAGCTGAACGCTCAGGTTCTCTTATCACAGCGGACCTGGCTTTGGAACAGGGAAGGGAAGTTTTCGCGGTACCCGGTTTCGCCAACGCTCCCAATTCAAAAGGCACTAATAAACTTATAAAGCAGGGAGCCGTTTTGGTGGAATCGGATAAAGATATTATTGACGCGTTGCCTGATCACATCAAAGATAAATTTCGTCAGAAAGAAAAAGACTTTGGTAAGGAAATAGAAAAAAAGCTGGATAAAGAGGTTTTAAATGTGTATAATCTGTTGACGGTCGAGCCTATTTCTGTTGATAGTATATGCAATATCTTGAATATAAGCGTTGCCGCAGTTCTAAAAAACTTGCTGGATTTGCAGCTGAAGGGGCTGATTACACAGATGCCCGGAAAAGTATTTTGTAGAAAAAAATAAATGGTTTAATAGTGGATAGTGAATAGTGAATAGTGAATAGTGGATAGTGGATAGTGGATAGTGAATAGTGAATAGTGAATAGTGAATAGTGAATAGTGGATAGTGGATAGTGGATAGTGAATAGTGAATAGTGGATAGTGGATAGTGAATAGTGAATAGTGGATAGTGAATAGTGAATAGTGGATAGTGAATAGTGGATAGTGAATAGTGGATAGTGGATAGTGAATAGTGGATAGTGGATAGTGCTTTAGAAACTATTTAATATTTAAGTACTTTCCATTCCTGCCTGCCCGCTATATATTTTTGGCAGGCACCATTTACTAACGACTATTCACTGTATTTAAAGGAGTTAACCAAAAATGCATAGAAATAA
>JBDRBQ010000048.1:0-8199 GCA_043822625.1 Candidatus Omnitrophota bacterium
TTTTTGTGATCTGTTACCTCGCTGGATAATGTGATGAGGTATATTTGGTATGACTATTCGCGCTATTCTTGCCATGAAAAAAATTATAGCAGTAGAAATTATCTATGTCAATCAATTAAGTGATGTGTCCCCACAAAACCCAATTAAGTGATGTGTCCCCACAAAACCCGCAATTTATTTCTACTCAAAAGGTTACGCTTAAGTCAGTGCCATTCTGATGTGTCCCCGCAAATACCGTGCAGCGGCAAAATCCCGATGTTGCATCGGAATAAACTTCACTCTGAGATATAAGGCAAAGCTAACGTTTATCCCGATACTTCGGGGATTTGCAGCTACTTTTCCCTTAAGCTTATTGGAAAATCAACAAAGTTTTTGACAGCGTTTTTATAGACTGTTTTTGAAAAATCTTATTTATATGTTATAATATCTTCTAACATGAATAATAATAAAAGACTCTTAGACGGTAAAAAAAACCTTGTCCGAGGATTGATATTAAACATCCTGCTTTCCGCTTTTAAATTCACTGCCGGCATCCTTGGCAAAAGCCAGGCCATGATAGCCGATGCCATACATTCTCTTTCCGACACAGTTACCGACATAGTGGTTTTATTAGGCTTATTTTTCGGTTCAAAGCCCAAAGATAAAACACATCCTTACGGACACGGCAAATTCGAAACCATTACCGCAGTGTTTATAAGTATAGCCCTTTTAATAGTGGCTTTTAATTTAGGCTCTTCTGCTGTAAAATCTCTTTTATCAAAAACCATTCACAAGCCCGGGGGCATAGTTATCTTAGCCGCGATCATTTCCATTATCACAAAAGAAGCTCTCTACCGATATACATTGTCGTGTGGTAAAAAAATAAACTCGCTGGCTTTCATTGCCAACGCGTGGCATCACCGCTCGGATGCGTTATCTTCTGTAATCGTTCTCATCGGTGTAACCGCGGCGCACTTCGGCATTCCTTTTTGCGATCCCTTAGCAGCCCTTGCCGTTTGTATTTTTATTACGAAAGTTTCTTTCGACATTATGAAATTATCTTTTACGGAATTAGTGGAGGGTTCGGTGGACACGGAAATCATAGAAAAAATAAAAAATATTGCCGTTTCTCAGCCGAAGGTACTTTCAGTTCACGGAATAAAAGCACGCAAAATAGGCCCGAAAATTTACGCCGAAGCTCACCTTGTTTTAAATCCATCCATGTCCCTTCTTGAAGCGCACACAATAGCCGCGAAAACCGAAAACGATATTATTTCTCAATTAAAAGAAATAGATGAAGTTTTAATTCATACCGATCCCGCGAATCGCAATAATTTTTATATCTCTGAATGAGGTCTTCTGTCTTTGGTCTGTTACGAAGCCGTGCTTTTGTGAGTAATTTTTCTTTTAACATCGTCTAATATAGCGTATACGCAGGGGATAACTATCAGAGTCAAAGCCGTCGCGAACAAAAGCCCCCAGCTGATAGCAATAGCCATGGGCATTAAAAAGGGATCAAATCCCCCAATACCATAAGCTACCGGCATAAGTCCAACCACGGTGGTAACAGTAGTCAACGTTACCGGACGTAGCCTTAATTTACAGGCTTCTATTATAGAAGTTCTTCTTTCAAACCCTTCTCTTCTTAAAGTATTAATAAAATCCACCAGTACGATAGAATCGTTAACGACAATACCGTTTAATCCCACAATACCCATTAAAGCCAAGAAACTAAACGGTATGCCGTGAATAAAAAACGCTATCACCACACCCATCAGCCCAAAAGGAATGGCGAGTAAAACCACAAACGGCTGCCACAAAGACCGGAAAGTTGTTGAAAGTATCATAAATATCAAAAGAAAAGCTATGCCAAAAGCCTTTAATAAACCCTGCACAGATTCCACGGTATCTTCGGTTTCACCGCCGTATTTTATTGAATAATCCGGATATTTATTTTGAATATCTTTAAAATGTTTTTGCAACAGATTATTGGCTTCGACCGAGGTAATTTTGCTCTCATCCACATCAGCCACCACCGTCATCACGCGCTTACCATCTAAATGTTTTACGTATTCAAGCCCTTTTGATTCAACAACCTTAGCAATGCGGTTTAGGGGAATGAGATCGCCGGACTGATTAGGCACGTAAATTTTGTCGAACAAAGAATACTCATCTGCCCCCTCTTTATGAAATTTAACCCGCACATCAATTTCTTCCTCGGCTTTGGTGGGCTTAATGGAAGTAGCCACCCCGCCTCCAAAAGCATATCGAATACTCGCCGCGACGCCCCCTACGCCGAGACTCGCTTTCGCGGCCATGTCTTCGTCAACAATAACACGCATCTCGTCTTTGCCAAGGCGGTAATCATAGGAAATATCTTTTACCCCGTCTATAGTGTTGAGATATTCGACATAAAGATTACTTATTTCTCCCAGAACTTCTAATTTTTCTCCTCTTATGCTGACTTGCACAGGAGCACCGACCGGCGGGCCTTCATGATGTAAATTAAAATTTATTTCCTTGAACCCTTGTATGTCTTTCGTCAAAGGCCTTAAGCTTTCCATAATTTCTTCGGCAGATCTTTTTCTCTGCGATAAAGGAGTAAGATAAACCCCCACTTGAGCATAATTAGACCCTCTTTTGAACCGGGGATCTATCACGTTTTGCATACTCATAGTCGAACCAATTTGGGTAATGTAGCTGTCCATTTCACTTTTATCAAGCGTCTTTACTACCTCTTCCAGCGGTTTAACCAGATCAGCTGTTAACTCCAACGGCATTGCGTCAGGCGCTTCGGCGGTAATGTAAAATTCTTCGGCCGCGCCCGGAAAAAGCACGAATTTCATAAAACCAACAGCCGTTATTAATAAAAGAATAAAAGAAATTACCAAAAGACCAATCACAACATATCTTCTTTTTAGCGCCCCCATTAAAACGCGTGTGTAAAAAGAAAGATATTTACTAAACATCTTTTCCCGAAAAAGTTCTCTTCCTGTTTTGTTTATTTTATTAAGTTTAGCTTTGCCCATCATGGCAAAATCCGCGAAATGAGACGGCAAAATAACAAAAGCCTCAAACAACGACGCTAATAAAGCAATCATTACTACTATCGGAATATCCTTAACAAATTTACCTATCAGGCCCGGCATAAAAAGAAGCGGGCTAAAAGCGGCTATAGTAGTAAGCACTGTTGCCGTTACCGGTTTCATTACCTCGGTTGTGCCTTTTATGGCGGCTTCCTCAGGAGAAAACCCTTTTTCGAGATAACGAAAAGAATTTTCAGCGATAATTATACCGTCGTCTACCAGCATACCAAGCACTACTATTAAACCGAACATGCTCAATAAATTTATGCTCATTCCCAGATAAACCATAGCGCAAAAAGTAGCTAAAAACGCAATGGGGATCCCAAGAGCGGTAATTATGGAAATTCTGCTGTTTAAAAAGAAAAATAAAGAACAAAGCACCAGAACTATTCCCATCCAGCCGTTATTTTTTAAAACATTAAGACGACGCCGTATATAATAAGAAAGATCATCCACAAAAGAGATATTTAAATCCGGCGCTGTTAGTTTAAATGCCGCGGATTCTTCTTTTATGCTGTCCACTATGTCAATCGCGTCTCCATTTTCTTTTTTAGAAACTACCAGACTTATACAGCGGCTGCCATTGCACTTATTAATGGTATCTTCTTCTTCAAAAGTATCTTTAACCTCCGCGACGTCTTTGACTCTGAGCCAGTTTCCTACATCGTTTGCCCTTATTACGACATTTTCTATTTCAGCGGGAGTTTGAAACTCTCCGGTGGTCCTGACACGGAATTCTTTATCCGCGCGCGTCAATTTCCCGGCGGAAATACCGATATTGCGTTTCGCCAGCGCCGACATAATCTCTTCTAAAGAAACACGGTATAAATTTATTTTTTCAGGAAAAACTTCAACCCATATTTCACGGTTACGATAACCCTTTTTATCCACCGAAGCAACACCTTCTATATCCCTGATTCTATCTTCCATAGCATCGGCATATCGCTGAAGTTCGGGTTCACTCATCTCTCCGCTCAAAGCTATCTCGATAATAGGTATTTGCTTAGTGGTCACTTCAAAAACAAGCGGGTCTTCGGCGTCTTTCGGCAAGTCCATCACACGGTCAACTGCCTGCTGAATATCATTTGTTACTTTATTTTTATTCTTGGTGTCCGGATCTATTTTAACCGTAATATAAGAAAGATTTTCGAAAGAATTAGACAGAATTTCTTCTACGCCGTCAACTTCATCCAATTCTTTTTCGATGGGAGTGGTTATTAATTTTTCTACTTCTTCCGGTGAGGCACTGGGATAAACGGTACTGATAGTAACCATATCAAACGAGGCTGTTGGAAAAGCTTCTTTCTTCAGCGTAAAAAGCGCGACCGTCCCCCCAATAAGGATTAATATAGAAAGCAAATTCACGAAAAGATTTTGTCTAACGGAAAACTTTGGAATATTCACGATATACCTCTTTTTTAGCATTTATCACAGGCACAGGTCACAGATCTTCCTCTGTAGGACAAGTAACCTGCCTGCAGACAGGATGCTTATTCAATTCCCAACTCATTCAATAAACTATTCTGCGCCAACTTTAAATCTATCCGCGCGATTTTATAGTCATACAGCGCCTTTATCACGTTAAACTCAGCTAACAGCAAATCCTGCTGGTAATTTATAACTACAAAACTTGAAGAGCGTCCGACGCCGAATAAATTAAATTCCACATCAAGTTTTTTACTTTGCAACTCGCTTGTTTTTAATCTCTTAAGATAAGTTTCTCCCGTAATAGATAACGCCCTCACCGCCTTATCTATATCAACTGCTATTTCCTCTTCCGTTTTTTTAAGGCTTAAAAGCGCTTTTGCTTTTTCAAAACCGGCTTTTTTATAAGAACTTCTTGCCTCCGTATTTTCCAAAGGCACGCTAAAAAGAATCCCCGCGTAATAATAAGGATTATTTTGAGAAGTTATTTCACCGGCGGCTTCAGAAAAAACGCTATCAAGCCCGTTTCTTTTCCATGTCGCCGCAAGGTCGATTTGAGGCCAGAGACTGTTTTTGGTAAGCTTTACAGCTATATCGAATTTTTTTACATCATTGGCGGCGCGTGTATAATCCCGGCGAAATTCAATAGCTTCTTTCAACGCCATAACAAACGAAACCGGAACCGGATTAAAACCAAGTTTCTCTTTCACCCGCATTTCCGAATCCGTTTTTAAATCCAAAATTAATTTCAATTCTTCAATCGTGTCTTTAAGCTCATTTTCAACTATCAAAAGCTGAGTTTCTCTTAAAGTAACATTTGCCTCGCCGGCCAAAAGATCAGATTCTTCAATTAATCCTAAGTCGAATTTGTCTTTATCTATACGATAAAGATTCCGCGCCTTCTCAAGCATATTTTTTTCAAGCGCTACACTTTCCAGCGCCAGCGCCACCCGCCAATAAGCTTTTTGCGCCTCCGCTACCGAATTTTCTATCCTGTCCAATGTAATCAAATCAACGTTTTTCACCGCCAACTCCGTCATAGCGATAGTCGAACGGTCTATCAATCCGAAACTATTTTTCCCCAATTCCTGAACAGCCGAAAATTCCACCACCGCGTCATGACTCGGATTAATTGTAATAAAAGGAGAATCGCTGAAGTAGCGTTCATCAGACACTCCGGCGTTTAAAGTCGTGCCGGTAGGAAATTTTTTCTCGAGATTAAAATAATAATCATTAGTGGTTGTTTTTTCGCCCAAAAGTATACTACCTTTATCAAGCCGGTCTTCCTTATAATTAGCGCCGGCGCTTAAGAGGATATCAAAAATAGAATGGGAACTTTCCAAATCAGTCCCGCTTATCAAAGCATCCAATTTCGCTATTTTAATATCGAGATTATTTTTTAAAGCAAGCGTGGTAACGTCGCTCAGGGATAACTCTATTATTTCCTCCCCAGGAGCGTCTGATGAGGAAATAATCTTCTCTTGTGAAATCAAATTTTCACAAAAAGAAAAAATCAGCGTTAGGAATATAAAGGAATTTATAACAACTTTAATACTTTTCATTCGGCCCCCTTCGAAGCCTCCAAGGCTTTAATGATTTTTTTTATCAGCTGAATATAAACCGCGCGTTCAGTTGGAGCAAGATAAGCTAAAATTTCACTCCATCTTTCACGGACCCCTTTATTGAATTCAGCTATTATTTTTTCTCCCTTGGGCTTTAAACTCACAAAAACACACCGCCTGTCATCTTCGGCATGAGTACGCGATAGATATCCCTGCTTAACCATTCGCTCTATTATTCCGCTGGCGGTAGGTACGGAAACACCCATATTCAAGGCTAAATCGCCTACTTTACTTTTCTTTATTTCATAAAGATGCATCAACACAAAAACCTGACTTGCCGTTATCTCTTTATTAAAAAAAATGCCGTGCTTAGCGCCCTGTATAAACTTAGGCACTAATTCAGCCATTTCATCGGCAGCTTTTTGAGAGGAAATTCCTTCATTTCGCATAGCTAAATATTAGCATAACTAACTAATTTATACAAGAAAAATCCATTTGTTTAAAATAAGCAAATGGATTCCCTTGTCGATAAAGTCAATCCCTGCGAAAAGCGGATAAAAACTTTTATTTATTCTCCAGCTCTGTTTTCCTTTTCAAAAGAATACCCCCATAGCGTCCGCTTAATCCGCCCATGGTTTGCTGAGTTTTTTTAATCGCGTCTTCAAGTTCCTGCGGCGTCATCTTATTTATTTTTTTCTGACGATTCTTTTTCTCTTCACTCTGCGCGGAAGCTGACTGCGCCTGCCCTTTATTTTCTTCTGCCATGATATCACTCCTTCAACTAATATTAATTCAATAAAAACAGCGTCTAAAAATCATTTTGATAATAACACAAAAGCTTGCTCAAATCAAGGCAAAAGTTTTAGACTCAGTGTCAAGGTCAAAAGGAGCCAGCCCCTCACAGCCCATAAATTATACATTTTACGCAGGGCCTTAATTTAGAAATGCGGCCCACGCGGGCTAAAATCAGGGGTTCCTTGGGCGAAATACCGAGCGGCGCTATTTTGTCCCTGCCATGAATGACGTAGTTTTACCGCCGCCGAAGTATCAGCTTCGCGCACCCGGCCGCCACAAAAAAAACGATACCAGTACCAACTAAACCCGCCGCCGCGGTCTTCACTTTATCACTGTGAAAATAAGGAACACTATAATCCGCGAAGAAAGAAGAGAAAAACCCTTCCCGCGCGTGTTCACCGAAACGCATATTTTCGGCAACTCTCTCAAGGCCGTCGGGAAAATTGGAAGCAAATGGAGCGACAAAAACAACCGTCAATAAAACAATCCCCGCGGCTATCAAAATTTCTTTTTTAGTCATAAATTCCTCCGATAATCTTATCTTTATTCCGGTTTATAAATCAAATCCGGCCGCACTTTTAAAACAAAGCTGATTATTACAACCGTAATCGCGGCCTCTCCTATTCCTATTAAAGCATGCACCGCGCTCATAGCAATCAGCGCCGCTTTTAAAGGCACAATGCCGGATAAACCAAGCTCAACCGCGCATAAAATAGAGGCCGCCACCACGCTAAACCAGGCCGCTATCGCCGCGCCGATTAAAATTCCTTTTTTAGATTTAATAATTTTAGCAACCGCGCGGTAGATAAAAAATCCGCCCACAGAACCGATAACAGACATATTAAAAATATTCGCTCCCAAAGCGGTTACCCCCCCATCCAAAAAAACAAAACACTGCACGATTAGAACCACCGCGATAACAACCGCCCCAACCCACGGTCCTAAAAGCACCGCGGCCAAAACTCCCCCAAGAAGATGTCCCGAAGTCCCGGCGGCAACAGGAAAATTAAACATCTGGGCCGCGAAAATAAAAGCCGCCATAACACCTGTCAACGGAACCAGTTTATCTTTAAATACACGCGTCGCTTTCCTGATAAAAACACTCAGCAACCCCGCCGAAACTCCCCACGCGGGGAGCCACACACTCGTAGAAAGAAAACCATCCGGAATATGCATTATCCACCTCTCTTTTAAAAGTTAACCGTTAAACCCGTAGTCAATTTATAATCGGCGCTCGCCTCGGAAAAAGGAAATCCAACGCCGAAATCAAAAAATACATTTTCTCTTAAAGCATAATTCGCGCCAATCAATCCTTCAAAAAGATGATCATCGAAGTCCCCGCTGAAATCCGT
>JBDRBQ010000049.1:0-10643 GCA_043822625.1 Candidatus Omnitrophota bacterium
GCGTTGGCGGGTTTATTTATCCGCTAACGCGGATAGAACTTACCCGCCACAAAGCGTTGGCGGGTTTATTTATCCGCTAACGCGGATAGAACTTACCCGCCACAAAGCGTTGGCGGGTTTATTTATCCGCTAACGCGGATAAATAAAAAAAACCCGAAGAATAAACTTCGGGCCTATAAAAAATAAAAAGTCTTCACACCTTGCTTTTTATCTTCTTCTCCCCTCTAGACTTTACTATTGGCCGCGGAATTTTCGCTTTATCGCGAATCACCGCGTCTGTCCGCCTAAGCAGACTCGCAGGCTTTACTGCCAGTGGGGAATTTCCTTTCTTTTTAAAGAAAGAATCACCCTCTCCCGAAGATATTATTTTAGTTTAGATTAAAAAGAACATCCTGTCAATGAAAATTTAGTACTGATAAAAAAACTACTGATAAAAAACTGATAAAAATCCCCATTGGTCCCTCTTTCCGCCTGTGCAAGACAAGTGTAAAGGGGAAAACTAAAGATTTATAACGTTACACACGGCGTTAATACTTTATTCTTCCCGCTTATCCGGCCAGATTACATCATAATGAACACTGCGCCCCGCGCCGGGCAATTGACACAGTATTTTTTTATCAAACATATCAGCGATCTCACGAAAAGCCGTAGCACGGCTGACTTTCGCGATACCAACATATTTACGCGTCGTCAATCCGCCGATAAAATTCCCTGACCCTGCTTCCAGCATACAATTTAAAACTTTCTTCTGACGCTCATTAAGCTCGGTCTGCGCGTGCCGGTTCCAAAATTCAACTCTCGCGAATACATTTCCTATGGTATCCTTAGAATGTTCTATCGCCGAAGCAATACATTCAATAAACCACAGAAACCACTCTGTTTCCTTAGTCCGGCATTTTTGAACATCCTCTAAAATTTTATAGTATTCTTCACGGACACGCATAATCTGTGAAGACACACTATAAAACCTCACTTTTAATTTTTCATCTTGCGCCAAAGCCATATCCGTCAACACCCTTGCCAAACGTCCATTGCCATCTTCATAAGGATGAATAGTTACAAAACGCAAATGAGCCATAGCGGCGCGTAATATTCCATCCATACTGCTCAAAGAAGATTTCCACCATTTCAGAAAAAGCCGCATCTCCTCATCAAGCTGTTCTTTAGGCACCGCTTCAAAATGTACCTTTTCTTTACCAATGGCACCGGAAACAATTTGCATTGGTTCACTACCCCGCGGTTTACCTGTTTTAATTTTATTTAAACCGGAATAACCCGTCGGAAATAACGCTGCCTGCCATCCGTTAAGCCTTTCTAAAGTTAAAGCTTTATCATGAAAACGCACAGCGTCCAACAAAACATCTACCAGCCCCTCTATATTTCTGTCATGCGCGCCAATCCCCGGCAATCCGAGCCTTACAGCCACAGAAGAACGTACCGCCTCACGGCCAAGTTTTTCTCCTTCGATTTCCGCTGTCCGTATAGCCTCCTCAACCAAAATAGCCGCCTGCGCCTCTGTTTCAAGTTTGATGCCAAGCGAAGCAACCCTGCCCAACAGCTTTCCCTGAAGCACCCTCAACCGACTCAAAGGCTTAAGCAAAGCCGCTTCATCATACTTAAAATCAAACCAATTTTTACGCTCCCAAATATATTTCATCCGCTTCTATACCTTTGCTTCATGAAGCGATTATCCCATCTAATCGCTTCAGATTATGAAGCAATTATACCATATAAACGCTTCAATAAACAACTTATTTATCTCCCTATTAAAAACTAAAGAGTCTAAAGCAATCAACACCCTTTATTCCCCTCATTATGGGCGGACACATCGATCCGCACCCTACACTATATTCCGTATTTCATATTATATAATATTCGTATTTTTACGGAAAAAAATCAAACTGGCCGACGCCCCCTATCAGGAAACGCGGCAAGATGTGAGGTATCAAAAGATTTTAGATAGGTGTGGCGGCGTGTTCTGAATCTATGACTTCATCCTTCGGTTCTTCTGCAACTTCTGTTTCTTTTAATTTAACCGAAACAAGCTTTGAGACACCTGCTTCTTCCATAGTTACACCGTATAAGATGTCTGCCATGCTGATAGTCTTTTTATTATGCGTTATAATTATAAAGTGGGATGTTTTTAAAAATTCGCGCAAAACTTTAGTAAACCGGTCTATGTTGGATTCATCGAGAGGAGCGTCTATTTCGTCTAATATACAAAAAGGAGACGGTTTTACTTTGAAAACAGCAAAAAGAAGAGCTATCGCGGTCAAAGCTTTTTCTCCTCCGGAAAGCAGTGAAATATTCTGCATTTTTTTACCGGGAGGACGAACCGCGATTTCTATGCCGCTGGAAAGAACATCGGTTTCGTCAAGCAAAGCCAATTCCGCTTCTCCTCCGCTGAAAAGCAGTTGATAAAACTCTTTAAAAGCCTCGCGTATGTTCATGAAAGTTTCCAAAAATAAATCTTTGGTAGTCCTGTTAATTTTGCCTACGGCTTTTTGTAAAGAATCTTTTGCTTCTTCTAAATCAAGCTTTTGTTTGTTAAGAAATTCAAAGCGATCCTGCAACTCTTTATTTTCTTCTATGGCCACAAGATTCACCGCGCCCAGAGAATCTATTTTTTCCCTTAAAACATCGACTTCGCTCTTAGCCTCTTCATAATTAAAATCTTCTTCTATTTCCAAACTTACTTCATCGATATTTACTTTATAAGTTCCTGTGAGATGTTCTTTCGAACTTTGCAGCTGAAAATTCAATTCAGTAATTTTAACCTGAAAATCGCGGGCGTTATTTCTGATTTCCTCGATTTCCCTTTGTTTATTAAAAACGAAACTCTCTACTTCTCTGGTGTTTTTCACTTCTTCGGCTTTTAAAGCAGACATCCCTTCCAGCTCATTGGAAACCAGCTTATGTTCTTCCTCTAAAGTTTCGGTGTTTTGTTTGACCTTATCTATTTCCAGGCGAAGTTTTTCAATCCGTACTTTAGAATCTTCTATTTCCTGCCGTTGGTTATTCAACAATGCCTTCTGCTCTTCAGAGTTAGACTCCAACATTTTAATGGTTTGATTTTGATTGATTTCCAAATCCGTAATGGAAGATAGTTCCGCTTTTAATCGCGCGATGGTTATCAATAGTTTCTCTCTCTCTTCTTTTCTGGATTTTATGGAATTCTCCGAAGCCGCCATAACAGTATGCATCTGGCAGGAATTCCTGTTTATCTCTTCGACCTGCTGTTCTATTTCCTGTCTTTTTTGTTTCAAATTCGCTTCTTCGGTTTCTATTTCTTCCATTTCCTTCTTTAATAAATCTAATTCTTCGCGGCTTCTCTGTTTTTCCTCCTCGGTGGATTTCAAAGACAAAAAAAGGTTGGATAAATTGATTTCTTCTTTTTGAAGCTCGGTTTCAAGTTTTTTAAAACTTTCTTCTAAATTTTTTATTTCATCTAATCTTTCTTCGCGAACTTTATCCAACCCTGCGATTTTCCGGCTATATTCGACAATTTCTTCCTCTAACGACTTTATCCTCGTTTCTCTGCCTATAAGAGAAGTTTCCTCAAGCTCATGAGTCCGGCAGGTAACCAGATTTTTTTCTATCCTGTCCCCTTCTTTCGTAACGACTTTTATGCCTGCAGAGTCACTTTTAGCCATACAATCAAAAGCCGTTTTCAAATCTTCGGACACATAAACATCTTTAACTAAAAAATTTACCGCTTTTTTAAATTCTTCATCGCAGTTAACGACTTGTGTTAAAGATTTGAGTTCTAAATTATTCTCAAAAGAAGAATTCAGGTCTTCGGACATAATTTCTTCAAGACAAATAAAACTAGCGTCGCCTTTGCTTTCGCTTTTCAGATAATCTATGCATTTTTCAAGAATATCGCGGTTACGCAGAACAACTACCTGCACATTTTTACCCAACGCCGCTTCAACCGCTTTTTCATAACCTTTTTCAACTTTTATCAAATTGGCTATCGAATTTATTATGCCTTCCGGCGGCAAAATTTTTTGTTCTTTCGCCATGAGAATCGATTTTACACCTGACTGATAGCCCTCAAATTTAGCTTTCAAACTTTTCAGGTATTCCAGCCTGGAATTGAGGACAATAGAACTTTGATTTAATTGATTTATCTTTGTCTTTATTTCCTCAAAAGACCGGCGCTTATCTTCTATATTACGAATAAACCCTTCTTTTTGCTCTCTCAATGAATGAACTCTATTATTTATTTCTTCTTTTTTTACGCTGAAATTCGCGGTTTGCTCTTCACTTTCATAAAATTCTTTTTCTACTTCTTCTTTATCGCTTTTTAAACGGCGCAGGCGCGAATTTATATTTGAAAGATCCGCCGTAATTTTTACCAGTTCATTTTTATTTCTGGATTCAGTAGTTGTAACTTCAAAAATCCTTTCTTTCGATTTTTTAATATTTTCCTCAGCTTCGTTGATTTCCTCATTTATCTCTTTAAACCATTGCTCTTTTTGAACCGCCTCACGATTTTTATTCGATTTATCTTCTTTTAAATCATTAAATTCCCGTGCCGTTTTCGAAATCTGAGCGCTGAGTTCTTTGACTTTTATCTCGGTAACCTGAACTTGCTGTTCCAAATTTTCTTTTCTTTTCGTAATTTCTTCTATTCTTTCCACGTTAAAGGAAACGTGCTTATTCGCGTTTTCGATTTGCGAAAACAAGTCCACTTTTTTGGAATACAACTTATTTAGTTTCTCATCGACTTCGGCTAATTTCTGTCTTGCCTCCCGCAAAAGAGAATTCATTTTTTCTATTTCATCACTCAATAAACCTTCTTTTTCTTTTAATCTGTGGTTCCCTTCGGAATAAGAATCGAGTTTTTCTTTTAATTTTTCAACTAAGCAAAAAACAACTTTAATCTCTTTTTCTTTTAGTTCTTCGAATTTTTGTTTATATTTATCGGCTTTTTTCACCTGCCGTTCGATAAAAGATATCTGGCGGGAAACTTCTTTTATGATATCGGTAAGACGCACAAGATTGTCTCGAGTCTGTTCAAGTTTGCGCAAGGCTTCTCTTTTCTGTGACTCATATTTAGTAATACCGGCGGCTTCTTCAAAAATATAACGCCGGTCTTCGGGCTTTGAACTTAAAACAAGATCCATTTTACCCTGCCCTATAATAGAATAAGAATCTACTCCGGCTCCGGTTCCCATCAAAAGACTATTAATATCTTTGAGCCGCACGGCAGTTTTGTTTAACAAATACTGGCTTTCACCGGTACGAAAAACTCTTCTTGTAATGGTAACTTCATTGTAATCTACGGGAAGAACTTTATTGTGATTTTGAAAAGTTAAAGAAACTTCGGCAAAATTTAAAGGAGGGCGCGCTTCGGTGCCGTTAAATATTATATCTTCCATGCGCAGACCGCGCAGTTCCCGGGCGTTTTGCTCGCCTAAGACCCATTTTATAGCGTCGGATATATTTGATTTGCCGACCCCATTGGGGCCGACAACAGCAGTTACTCCGCCTTCGAAATTAAGTTCGGTTTTATCCGCGAACGACTTAAAGCCAAATAATTCTATTTTTTTTAATTTCATTAAAAAATTCTCTTAAAATAATACTTCAAATTCCACCTCCAAGGTGGGTTTTGAGGTTAAACTATTTGTTTACCGTTTTTCTAAACTTAGCCGTTAGCGCGGGAACTATTTCAAAGAGGTCTCCTACGATACCATAAGTAGCGAATTTAAAAATCGGCGCGTGCGGGTCTTTATTAACGGCAATAATAATTTTTGATGACTGCATTCCTACTAAATGCTGAATCTGTCCGGATATTCCTATGGCGAAATAAATCTTGGGACATACTGTGCGTCCGGTCTGTCCCACCTGATGCGAATAAGGCATCCAGCCGCTGTCAACGGCGGCACGTGAAGCTCCTACGGCGGCATTTAAAACTTCCGCTAAATCTTCTATTAATTTAAAATTCTCTTTTTTCCCAAGCCCTCTTCCTCCGGCAACTATAATATCGGCTTCTGCAATATTAACGGTGGCTTCTACTTCTTCTATGATTTCCTTTAATATAATCCGGCTTTCCAATAGGTTGGCAGGAACTTTCTCTTCTATTACCTGCCCTTTTCTGCCTGGCTCTGGTACTGCTTCTTTTATTACTTTATGTCTTACCGTTGCCATCTGAGGCCTGTGATTTGGGCAAATAATCGTAGCCATTATATTTCCGCCAAAAGCGGGACGTGTCTGCAATAATAATTTTTTTTGCTTATCTATAGCTAATTCGGTACAATCGGCAGTTAAGCCGGTCTTTACTTTAATGGCTACCCTTGGAATCAAGGACCTGCCTATAGAAGTAGCTCCGCAGAGAAAAATTTCCGGTTTATATTTTTCGACAAGATACGTTAAAACTTTGGCGTAGAGACCACCCTGATAATCTTTTAATTTCTCATCTTCCACCAAAATAACTTTATCCGCGCCTCTTTCAATTAACACCTTTGTCTGTTCTTTTATTCTATTATCTCCCAAAAGCACGCAATAAACTTCGCTCTGAGAGTCTTGGGCAAGCTCTCTGGCTTTGGATAATAACTCAAACACAACCGTCTGTATAACGCCCTTTTTCTGTTCGGCAAAGACCCATACTCCCTTGGCTTCTTTTACCGATACTATAGATCCAAACCCTGCCTTTTGCACTATTTCGATAGCCCCGAATTTACAGGCGCTTACACACGCACGGCACAAAGTACATTTATCAAGATTTATAGCGATTTTATCGTCTATAATAGATATGGCATCATAAGGACATGTTTTAATACAAAGCCGGCATAATCCACATTTCCCTTTTATAATAGCAATTTGTTCTTTTTGCATTTTATTTTTTCCCGGACAGAAACAAACTCCGTCTTTAAGATATTTCTCCTTCGATAAAAGAAAATAATTTTTCCGTTACCTCTTCCGGCGATCCTTCCAGAATTATCCCGCCTTCTTTCTGCGGCGGCGTAAATATTTTTACAACCTGAGTGGGAGAACCGTTTAATCCTAAATAACTTTCGTTCAATTCAAGTTCAGTCTTCCCCCACACTTTAATTTCTTTTTTTTTGGCCAGCATCATCCCTTTTAAAGAAGGCAGACGCGGCTCATTTATTTCTTTAACTACCGTGATAATACAAGGGGTGGGCAATTCAAGCACATCGAAACCTTCTTCTCTCATACTCTCTACGATAAGCCTTCCACTTTCAGTCTTTTCTATTTTTTTAACGAAAGCCGCGCAGGGAATATTAAGATGCTCCGCGATGCCTGGACCAACCTGAGCGGTATCACCATCTGTGGCCTGCTTGCCGCAGATAATTAAATCAAATTCTCCTATTTTCGAAATACCGCGCGAAAGAGTATAGCTTGTCGCCCATGTATCGGAACCGGCAAAAGCGCGGTCTGAAAGTAAAACCGCATCATCGGCTCCCATAGCGATAGCCTGCTTCAACGCTTCCCGTGCCTGAGGAGGCCCCATCGTTATAACGGTAACTTTACCGCCTGTCTTTTCTTTAATTCTTAACCCTTCTTCTATAGCATACATATCGAAAGGATTTATAATAGACTTAACCCCTTCACGAATTAAAGTATTGGTCTTTGGGTCTATTCTTACTTCCGTTGTTTCGGGAACCTGTTTTATGCAAACAATAATATTCATATTATTACTTTTTTTTAACCGTTTCTTTTATGGTTTCAAGCCCTATTATGTTGCGCTGAATCTGACTGGTACCTTCGTAAATCTGAGTAATTTTAGCGTCTCTCATGTATTTTTCTATAGGATAATCGCGCATATATCCATAGCCGCCGAATATCTGAACAGCGTCCGTGGTAACGCTCATAGCCACTTCCGAAGCAAATAATTTCGCCATCGCTGAGGATTTTCCTACTTTAGGTTTACCGGCGTCCACCATTCTTGCCGTCGCGTAAACCAAAGCCCTTGCCGCTTCAATTTGCGTCGCCATGTCGGCTATCATAAATTGAATTCCCTGAAAGCTGGAAATACTTTTACCGAATTGTTTTCTTTCTTTCGCGTATGCAACCGCCAAATCAAGCGCTCCCTGAGCAATACCAACCGCCTGAGCGGCTACTCCCGGACGGGACATATCGAAAGTTTTCATGGTAACTATAAAACCCATACCTTCTTTACCGAGTAAATTTTCCTTGGGAATTTTACAATCGTTAAATATAAGTTCGCTTGTGACTGATGCCCTGATTCCCATCTTTTTTTCTTTTTGACCAATGGTAAAACCGGGTGTGTCTTTTTCTACTATAAAACAGCTTGCTCCTCTGGCTCCTTTAGTTTTATCAGTCATGGCAACGATGGTATAAATATCCGCGACACCGCCGTTGGTAATAAAATGCTTCGTGCCGTTTAAGATATAACAATCGCCTTCTTTTTTAGCGGTCGTACTTACCGCTGAGGCGTCACTGCCTGCTTCAGGTTCTGTCAAACCAAAAGCGGCCAGACTTTTACCGCTGGCCAAAACCGGCAAATATTTCTTTTTTTGTTCTTCATTTCCAAATAATAAAATAGGTATTGTACCAAGCGCACTGGCCGCGTAGCACACGGCTATCCCTCCGCAGGCTTTGGAAAATTCTTCGGTGGCAATACACAACTCCAATACACCGCCGCCGGTTCCTCCATATTCTGCAGGTAAATACACTCCAAAAAGATCACTTTCGGAAATTACTTTCATTATTTCATAAGGAAATTGTTCTTTTTCATCCAGTTCAGCTGCCACCGGCCGAATTTTTTCTTCCGCGATCTGGCGGCATAAATCCTGTATCATCTGCTGTTCTTCGGTTAATAAATAATCCATAATAATAAACCTCCTATGTTGGTCTCATAAAGATTCTTAAAATCATTTTTTTTGCTTTTTATTTTTATCGTCAAGAAATCTAATTAAATAAAACCGTCCCCTATTCCTAACTTTACCGGTAATATAAAGAAATACTTAGACGTTTGCCTTATTACTTTTTAAATTTTCTTAAAGCTAATATTGCATTGTGTCCGCCGAAACCAAGGGAATTGGTCAGTGCGATTTCAATATCTGCTTTTCTGGCAGTATTTGGGACGTAATCCAAATCGCAATCGGGATCAGGATATTGGTAGTTAATAGTAGGGGGGATAATACCTTCTTTTATAGATAAAGACGTAGCTATGGTTTCAATACCGCCGGCAGCGCCTAATAAATGACCGGTCATTGATTTCGTGGAACTAATAGCTACCTTTTTCGCGTGTTCTTTAAAAACTTTTTTTATGGCAAGCGTTTCGATTTTATCATTCAGTTGAGTAGATGTGCCGTGAGCATTTATATAATCAATTTCTTCTGCATTAACCTGCGCCTCTTCCAACACATTCTCTATAGCTAAAACAGCGCCTGAAGCATCAGGATCAGGTGCTGTAATATGATACGCGTCACAACTCATACCGTATCCAATAACTTCAGCATAAATATCCGCTTTTCTTTTAAGAGCATGCGAGAGTTCTTCCAGAATAACCACACCGCAACCTTCACCCATTACAAAACCATCTCTTTCTTTATCAAAAGGACGGCTGGCTTTTTGAGGCTCATCGTTTCTGGTTGACAAAGCTTTCATCTGACAAAAACCGGCTACTCCTAAAGGCGTTGTACTGCTTTCCGTTCCACCGGCTATCATAATATCAGCTTTACCAAATTGAATTAATCTGAAAGCGTCTCCTATGGCATTATTACCTGTCGCGCAAGCTGTAGCTACACAGGTATTGGGACCTTTAAATCCAAAAGTTATAGCGATTTGTCCCGATGCCATATTTACGATAAGCATAGGAATTAAAAACGGAGAAACTCTTTCCATGCCTTTTTCTATTAAGACAAGATGCTCACGTTCAATAATTCTCAATCCCCCTATACCAGAACCTACCAATACTCCGCAGCGATTACGATTTTCTTGCGCGATATCTAAACCGGAATCTTTTAAAGCAGTCTCGGCACAATAAACCGCGTATTGCACAAATTTATCCATTCTTTTTACTTGCTTGGGAGGTATGAGTGTTGAGGGCTGAAAATTTTTTATCTCTCCAGCGATACGGGAAGGATAACTTGAACAATCAAAACTTGTCATAGACCCTATACCGCTTTTGCCTTCGACAAGAGCTTTCCAGAATTCTTCTTTTGTATTACCGACGGGAGAAAGTACCCCCGCGCCAGTTATTACCACACGTCTAATACTCATAATTAAATTTTGTTTAGCTTAAAATATGTTAAGCTTTTTTATCTTCAATATATTTAATAGCACTCGCTACGGTGGTCATTTTTTCGGCATCTTCATCAGGAATTTCTATGCTAAATTCTTCTTCCAAAGCCATTACTAATTCTACGGTATCCAGAGAATCCGCTCCTAAGTCATCAACAAAAGAAGATTCGGATTTTATTTCTTCCAATTTAACACCTAACTGTTCGGCAATAATTTGTTTAATTTTTTCGGCTATTTCGGCCATTTTATTTCTCCTCCTTTTAATAAGTACAAATATACTTTACTATTACATTAACATTCCACCGTCTACCTGAAAAACCTGACCGGTTATATAATCAGAAGCTGAAGTTGCTAAAAAAAGCGCCATATTGGCAACATCGCTTGCTGAACCAAAACGACCTAAT
>JBDRBQ010000050.1:0-17762 GCA_043822625.1 Candidatus Omnitrophota bacterium
TGATAATCCCTGCCTCGCCGGCAGGCAGGCCTGAACCCTACAGGATAATTGGCATAAAATAAATTCGGTCATAACAATTCAATCAACCGGACTTTTTCCGTCCCGAAATTTCGGGGCTCCAAAAACCGCTAATTTCCGATGTTATCTATCCAACAACCCTGTTAATTGGGAACAGGATATTGATAATTTAATAAACCTATAACCAGCCAATCCAGCAGACCCCGAAACTTCGGGACCGCTGATTTTTGTGTTAGCGGATTTGCCTTAGGCATGACGTCCTCCCGTAATAATATAATAGGCAAAAGGGGCCTGGCAAAAGGGACCTGGCCCCTTTTGCCTATTATATAGATTTAAAATGTGGGGTGTGTGCGGTTCTATTATTCAAAATCCGGGGTGGAAAACACCCTGTAATTGCCCTTTAATACAGCACCCTTATTGACTATCAGTAGGGGGGCATTTATATCACCTATAACTTCCGCCGACGCGGAAAGTTCAATCTGCTTACTGCATACGATATTTCCCTTTACTCTGCCGGCAATAATTATATCTTCGGCTTTGATTATATTAGTTTCTATCCGGGCATTCTCACCTATTATTAAAATTCCTTTTGTATCCAGATTGCCTTCGAACACGCCGTTTATCTTTAATTTAACGGCCGTATTGAAGTTGAGATCTCCCTGCATCCCAGCTTCTATATTAATTATTTCATCATCTATTTCTGCCGCATTATTTCTTTTCCTAAACATCTTTTGTCCTCCGTACTATTCAACCAACTTCGATTCGATATAATACTTAAGGTTTTCTCCGTCTTCTTCTTTTTGAGAAATAAAGTAAACACCGTAATAGTTAAAAGATAAAACCTTTTTCATCCAAACGATTTTTGCCTTTACTTTCATCATGGGAATTCTTTCTCCAAAAAAAAACAGCCTTAAACTCAATATCTCTTCTTCATCAAAAGCAGTTTTCACTCTAAAGCAAAGCCCTCCCATGCCGATATTGCCGGCAAAACATTTTATGCTTTTAGCTTTATCTTCGGACGTAACTCTTAAAAGCACCGTGCGGTCATAATCACGGCTCAAATCCAAACGCGAAAAATTTCTTTTTTCCCCGGACTGACTTTTTACAGGGAATGCTTCCCCGTCTTCAAGGGATACCGATTCGTCCATAATTCTATTTATAACCAGCTTTTTTTTGATAAGCTCCATAGAATTCCTCAATTCTTCACATTCTTTTTGTTTTTGCAGACAGTCTCGTTCTTTTTCTTTACTAAAAATCTCTTTGCGCATTAAAGATTTATTTTTGCGCTCTATCTCCTCTTTCATGCAATCTATAGAATCCTTAAGTTGTTTATATTCTCTTTCCAATCGTATTCCCGCCTGTTCCACCGCTTTCCTAATCATCTTTTCCTGTTCAAGGCGTTCATCTTTTTTTTGCAATTGAGACATAAGATTTTTGACTTTATTTTCATAATCCAATTTCTTCCATTTGCATCTAACGCTAAAAATTATCAAACCCGAAAACACAACCGCACCTACCGGCCAAAATAAATTTCCTCTATTCGTTTGCGGCACTATCTGCCCTTCTCTGCCGGAAACCGCGGTATACGCCGGAGAAATGGAGGATAACGTTTCCGCGTAGGTTTTTTCGCCGAAAGCCGATAACGACAATCCCTTCGTTTGCGGTAAAGACGAATAAAAAAAGTTTTCTTTACGACCTGCTTTATTTCCGGACATTTCCATAAGCCTCCGTCCGGAAAATTCGTTTTTAATAAAATTCCCTTCCTGAAATTCCGCCGGCAGGAGAAAAATTTCCAGGGACAGCGTATTGTTTTCTATTATTCGCGTTAACGCTTTATCCATGGCGTTCAATCTTATGCCGATTTGTTCCTGTCCTTCATCCTGAGTAATAATTTTCTGCCGGGACGCTGAAGCAGAGGGGGCTCCATCGGGCACCTTAATATTTATTAAAATAGCGTTGTCTTCCTGCCAAATTTCATACGGCGCTCCTTCGGACAACTCGAAGGTCAACGATTTAAGCGGACCCCCTTCAGCTTTTTCATAATAACCGGTGATAACTTTCTTTATTATTCCCTCGTTCACCAAAATTTCTTCATCTATTTCGGCAAAGACATTTTTCGATTGAAACTCGACGACTATTCGCGGAGGATTATCCAGCCGGTAGGAAGTGAATTTGCAATGCCCTGAAGCGGAAATTACTATTTTGGTTTCATCTCCGGTTTTTTTAACCGACGCCGGCGCGGGAAATTTTTCCGTCGTATCAACAGCGGCCACAGCCTGATTGATAAACACAAATAAAAATAATAACACAACCGTTACTTTCATAATTTTTTCACAACGTCTTTCTCTTTGAATTCCACATTCCGCCAATCCGGCAAAACCGAAGCCGCCGAAATTTCTTCTTCTACTCTCTCTACCACCGCTTTACCAATAAATTCCCCGCTTCGATAAACCGACAGGATATCACCTAATTTAAGATTATGTTCTCTGCCTAAAGCAACCACCAAAAAAGAAAATTCTTTATTTACAACTAAAACTTCTCCGGTCAACGCGGGAGGCGCGCCAAGAACAATTCTTTCCAATTTAACGACTTGTGGTATTTTGCTTAATTCTTCCAGCCTATGTTCTAAAACCATTTTTTCTTTCGAAACCATAACTACCATGGCCTCTGCTTCGCGCCGCGCGTCAGTTTCTCTTTTAAGCTTACCCAGCGTCACATTAAATTCTTTTTCCAGTATAATAAATTTTTCTTTCTCACCGGCAAGTTCAGCCCGAACCGCTTTACCGATTTCAATCGAAGCAATCATCCTGTTCTCGATTTTTTCCAGAGTTAACCGCGCGCAAGCCAATTGCTCTTGCGCGGTTATTCTCAGCATTTTTTCTTTGAAACCGTAAAAAATAAGCACTGCCGTCAATAAAACAGCAGTGCTTATCCAAAAAACTCGCGGCCTAAGGCGTAATTCAAAACTTATTTTCGGTATCATTAAATACCTCTTTTACGGGAGTTTTTATTCTATATTCCACATAGGCAACCATATCGTTTATAATCCGAAATTTCTCAATATCTTCGTCTGGAATATCTATATCAAACACCTTCTCTATAGCTATAACCGTTTCTATCACATCCAATGAATCCGCCCCCAAATCATCTACGAGAGAAATTCAGGGTTTTACATCTTCCGGCCTTACACCCAAATGCTCACAAATAACATTTTTTATTTCTTCGAAAATTTTCATACCCCCTCCACTTTTGAAATGAGATACTTTTGCAATTCTTCAATCCGCTTTTTAAACTTAGGGTAAAAAGGAAACAATCTTTGATATTCTCTGATGCCGCTGATGTTCTTTATCTCTATGACTTGAAAACTATTGGGGAGTTTCTCTTTTATATTATGCAAAGCGCCGATAAATAAAATTGCCTTTTCGCCGTGCTTCAAAGTTTCATCTATTCTATTGGCAATGAATTTATCTCTTTTTTTAAGGAGTTTATTTTTGACAACCTTATATTTGACAAGGGCTGCTAATTTTCGAATGAAAGATTTTGCATGGATTAAGGCAAGTATTCTGTCGCGTTCTTCTTTAACGAGACTGAAATTTTCGGTTTTAACCAAAAACGCTCCCCGCTCAAGAAGTTTTGAAATTAACCGGTAATTACTGCTCCCGGCCTTTACTCCATCCTCAACTATTTTTCGCGCTATCTCGCCTTCCGCTATCATCCCATCCTGATAAATTTTCACGCCTGATACATTCTGTGTCTCGAAATACCGCGATAAAACATCCCAGAATTTCTCGACTGTTCTATCATGTTCTTCCCAGATTTTTATTCCCAAACGCGAAATACCTCTTTTAGCTACCTCGGTAGCCACCGAACCAAGGTCTCCACTCGTATGTATAACGGGGACATAAAGCAATGTTTTCATAAAACGGTTTCCTATTTAACTCTGGTTTCAAGCTGGGTTAATCTCTTTTTTAACTCCTTATTTTCTTTTTCAATTTCTTTATCTTTAGCTTTTGAAGATAAATAAGAATCCTGCTGCCACCAATTTATTCCCATTTCCATAGCTTTATCAACAGAAGCAATCAGAAGCCGTATCTTAATATTGAGCAGGTCTATATCAGCAAGCTGAATCCGAATATCTCCGGCAATTACTATCCCTTTATCCAAAATCTTTTCAAGGATTTCAGCTAAATTGGTAGACGCGACTGAATGCGACATTTTTGTCTCAGGCATAATTTTCCCCTCCTTATTACTACTCTAATTTTTTAGCCTTAATGATTAAGTCCGCCGTTTTTTTGCGCAAATTGGCGATAAAACGGCAACTGTTACAATCTATATTTTCTTTTTCAAAATCCGGACAGTTAATAAGTATGTCCGCTTTTCCCCGCAGTTCCTCCGCATATCTTGCTTTATCCCGCGCATTTTCAGCCTGATTGATTTTATCTATAATATCTTTTATTACAAACTCTTGCTTGCGGGATACCGGACAATTTATTTTAGTTTCTTCTTTATGCATAACTCCTCCTAATGAGATACTTCGACACCTTTGGTTCCTCAGGATAAATTCGGGCATACGACTTATGTCATTTCATTTCGTAAGGCATGCACTCATTTACATTAAATCCCCTAAAGGGCCTAAATTTATATTTAATTCTTCATCTTTAAGCCCGAATATCTCTTTTAGCTCCTTTACTTTCTCTTCCAGTTTCATCAGGGCAACTCCTATTCTTTCAGTTTCATCATCGGTAAGAGAATTCGCGTCAACTCTGCGCATTGCCTGTTTTTCTAAAAGTTTGCGTAATAACTCTACAATAGTAAGCACCAATTTCGCTAATCCTTTCTCAACATTTTTAGGATCAATGTTGATTCTCTCTGGATTAGAATCGGTTACTTCCCCATGTTCTTTAACCGTTATTTTCATAGATAGCTTATTATCCATTTTGCTCCGCGCCTTTCCTTTTTCCCCACCTCTATCATCCATCTTCTTTTGAATATTTTAAGGGAGCGGGGCTTAAGACGGTTCCTCTTCGGCGCCGGACATAGGCGCTCCTCTTAAACGTTCCATTGTTTCCACTGAACTTATTAAAACTTTTAAGCCTACATAAATAAGATCTACATCGGCTACTGAAATAACCAAATCTCCGGACACAACCGCTCCTTTATTTAAAACCCTGTCCAAAATTTCTAACAAAGTAACATCTTTTGATTTTGTAACGATATTATCTGTACTCATTTTATTTTAAGCTCCTTCATCACTTCACTCCTCATGATTTTGTTCACGGAGTTTACCCTGAGATTACCGAAGGGTTTCACAAGTCTGGGTCTCACAAAAATTATATGCCGGCCATGGGCCGGTGCAATCAAAAAGAAATCCTTCTTCCTTATAAGCTGTTTTAAGGCTGTCTACTATGGCAATAAAATCTATAGTCTTATCTTCTTCAACAAGAAAAGCTGAATTCAAAATCATCTCTTCCTTTCTTTCTGTGACTTCTTTCGGCAGTAATCCGTTAATACGTGAATCAACACTATGCTTGTTTAACTCTTCAAAGCAACCTTTTCCACACTCACTGTATCTTTTATTCAAAAGTTGCTTTATTAACTCTTCTTTTTTCTTCTTTAAAAAAAACCCTTTCCCCTCGGTAGAAGAATTAATTTCCTCATTTATTTTTAGAATTTCCTGCTCTCCGCGAATGAGAGTTTCCTTTAACCGCTCTATATCACAGTAAATCTTTACCCCCCACTCCTGCCTACCTTCTAAAACTTCTAATTTCTCTCTAAATATCTGCTCATGATTTTCTATGTATAATTTAAGGCTTCTTTCGTTGTTATATAAAGTAGCGAACTTAAAAGGAAGCACGCACCTTGATTTCATAACTCCTTCAATTACCTGCTCATGAATATTGGCTTTTTTACTTATCCAATCTATATTATTTAAATTTTTTTCTAAATTTTCTTTGGCAAACTCATCATTTGAAACTTTACTCACAATAGCATAAAGACCGCGGTGATAAATAAAATGCAGAAACAGGGCATTCCCTGTCCGTATTAAATTATCGACTTCTTTCAACTTCGGCATCTTTCTTGTAATGCAATACAAGTATATGAGTTCTTTTTTTTCTTCTTCCATAATTCTCCACATAGGCACCTGCCCGCTGGATTGGCAGGTTGCACAATCCGCCGCAGATTTTATCGGAGGCGGAAAAATATACCTTTCTAAACCCCGCACCAAGACACTGGTGCGGGGTAAAACTTATTCTTTGGGGCCGCCCTTTTGCTCATAAGACTCAACATCTAATGCCGCGTTTAGTTTAACCACATAAAAATTCCTGTCCTTAACTCTGGTAGGCAGGCCAAGCGACTTGATAAATGAACTTTCTTCATAAACTTCAACCTCTAATTCCCACCCGTCATCAACTTTGCCGGCTTTAACAACTCTTGTCTCTTTCACGCCAAGAGCCTTCTTTAAGAATTCACCGGCTTTTCTTTGAGCCTCTTCTATATTTGTCATAACTACACTCCTCCCTCTTTGGTCTTCCTAATCGCTTCCAAACGGACAAGAAGCTCTTCTTCCTGTTTGTTATATTCCTCCTCACTTATCTCATCCATTTCAAAACGAAGCTGTAACTGCATAAGCTTCTCTTTTACGAGTCCTTCATCGGAAAACTCTTTTTCCGCGACTTCATTAATTTTTTTTCCCAGCCAGACTACAAGTTTTACCGGAGACAGAAGTATATCATCAATTAAAAACATTTACTCCTCACTTTTTATTTAATCCCCAACGCCTAATTAAAAGCGCGTGGCCTTAGTATCCGCCTACACGTCAATTACTAAATCAACAAAATTAAACGGCGGGACACACCCCACATATTTAAATTTTATTTTATCGCCGTATTTTTCATCGAGTTTCTCAACCTGCAGGTCAAATTCTTTTTCGTTAACTTCTTCTACCAAAAAAGCGGCATTTAAAATCATCCGCTCGCCGTAAGTCTTGTTGATTTTATTTTTTAGCGCTAAAGGCGTCAAGGATTTCAAAATATCTTCCTTGTAAAAATCTTTCCTCTTTTCCAAAGCGTTTTCTACCATCTTCCCTATTTCCATACGCTGATAATATGTCTTGGCCGCGGGTAACTTCTGGATTTTTTCCTTTAACGCTTTTATGTCCGGATATTCCCGCAGAATCTCCCCATAGATCTCCTCTCCCCCCCCTGATGCGGCGGAAAATATCGCCTTCAGGCCTAACTCTTTTTTGCCCGCGAGAGACTCAAGTAAATCCCTGAATTTTTCATGTTCTTTTTCTAATATCTTTTTGACTTTTTCTTCGGTCTCGGCAATCGTGCCAAAACGAACCGGCGCAACCGTATACTTTTTCATTACTTCTTCAATTGCCTTTTCATGGCATAATAAATTCTGCCTGGATACCGAATATTTTTTTAAGGCTGAGTTGCTTACCACAGCCATAACGCCGTTAAAACAAACCGTATAAATTTTAGCCTCTTCCATCCCCATTATATCTATGTCAAAAGTTTGATTCCGCGCGTCCGCGATTATGCAATATATATATCTGCCTTCCATTTACCACACACCTTTTTATTAGTTTGTTTGAATCCACCTTTTATTTAATCCCCCCGCACCCATTTAAAGTTGCGGGGTTTATTTCTCCCACTCTTCAGGATAAATAGCAATATTTACAAAATTAAATACCGGCAACGGGCCGACATACATAAACTTTGTCCTTTTCTCATACTTTTGGCTTAAATCATCCATAATATTGTCGAATTCTTTTTCTCTTCCTTTGTTTACCAAAAAAGCGGCATTTATAAACATGTCATCACTCATAGTTTTATTAAGCTTAAAATCAATAACCGTTTTTCTTAAAGCGGCTATTATGCCTTCAGCTTCTTCCTCTTTTTTCTTCTGGAGAGCTTCGAATACCTCTTTACCTACTTTTATCTTCGCCTGAATGTTCTTTTTTCTTTTTTCTTTTTCTATTTCTTTTTTAAACTTTTCAATATCTTTGTTTTCTTTTAAAATTTCTTGAAAAATTATTTCCATATCTTTCCACAGCCCTTTAACGCCCAACTCTATTTTATGCTCCACATATTTCAAGGCTGTTTTAAATTCTCTGTATCTTCTATCCATGAGATTTCTGATTTCATCGGCGTTGGAAGCAATAGTACCGAATCTTACCGGGAGCACGCTGTTAAATTCCCCGCATACTTTCTCGATTACTCTTTCATGGGTTAACAGATTTTCTTTATTCACTACAAGTTTTGTCATCGGATGATTACTTACCACCATGCTCAAATCATCGTAACTAATAGTTAACACCTCATTATCACCTGAACCCACGCCTACAGGGCCAAAATTTCTCTCCGACTGAGCAGTAATAATACAATAGATATATTTACCAGTCTTTTCCATTTTTAACCTTAACTAATATCGCGTTTTTCTTGAATTCACTCTCGATGAAAGCAAGCCGGCTTTCGCCTGCCTGCCTATCCGACAGGCGGGTCTGCCTGCAGGCCGCGGCATATTCAAGAAGAATATTATAAGACTCTTTTATTTGGTCAAATTCCATGTTCGCTTCTGCTCTACCCTGATTCTTATCAGGGTGGTACACTATAGCCTGGCGCTTATAAGCCTTTTTTATATCCTCTTCGCTGGCCCAATCACTTAAAATTCCCAATCTCTTTCTCGCCGAATCCACTTCGCTAAACTGTATTCTTTTCACTTCAAGGGTATAAAAACTATACACGGGAAGCGGGCCTACGCATTTAAAATTTACCTTTTCGCCAAATTCATCATTCAAATCTTCGATTCTTTTATAAAATTCATCCTTTTTAGCTTCATCTATCAAAAAAGCGCAATTCATAATCATTTTATCATCCATAACTTCATGTTTTCTAACGCCCTCATTTATCGTTTCAAGGTGCTTTTGTATCTTTTCAGTACATTCCTCACTCTTTCTATCTAACGCATTCTTCAGCATACACCCTGCCTTCATCTGATCATCGGCGGTAATTTTCGTGCCTGAAGAAAGCAGTTTTTCTTTAAATTCTTTTATTTCTTTATCTTCACTGACTTCTTTAAGAATCAGGGTAAAATCAGCCCACGAAGCAACAACATCCATTTCGATTTTCTCGATTATCTTATCCGCTATATCCTTTATCAGATTATAACTTTTCTCTAAAATAAGTTTGACTTCATCCTCATCAAACGCATAAGTTCCCAATTTCATTGGAATAACAGTAACTCCCAAACCCATAATTTTTTCAATTACTCTTTGGTGCGTAAGCAGTTGTTTTGCCAAAATTTCTTTGGGCATCTGTCTATAATCAACCATAGCAGAATCGCAAACCACCGCGCCGACTTCCTGGTAGGGAACCGTATACACCCCATTAGAAGTTTTGCTCTCTTTAACAGCTTCTATAGTATTTCTAACACGGTACATGCCGCCGGCTTTACTTTCCGCCTCAGAGTACTCCGGGATAAAAAAGCGAAAAGACGCATTGGCATTTACCCCTCCCGAATCAAGTCGAGGTATAACGCCGTAAATATATTTACCTCTTCTGTCCATAATCTTGTCCAATCTATTTAGAAGGAGGGACACCCGCAGGAGGGATGATAAGTGGCATCTTATATACTCCCGAATTGCAGTCAGGCAACCCTCCTCCTTCTTATTTTGGTTCTGTCAAAAATAGTCTTTTATTCTTGAAAACTCTAAATTCTCCGGCTTACCAAATCTGTACACTTCGGAAGCGCGCAGACGGTGCATCATTCAATCTTTTTTATTCTGTGGCTTTGCTTCCTGTTTCTTTTCACCTTTAGCAGTCTTCTTTTTCCAGATAAATATTTTTTTAATTCGCTCCATAATTTTTACCATTACGCGCCTCCTGCTCTTTTTTTATTATCTTGTTATATTACTACTTTGGCCGCATCTTCAAAATGTTTCCTTTTAATAATAATTTCCTCCTTCTTCCCCGGATTTTCTATAAACTCCCTAATAGCAACCATTGAAGCGCGGCGTACCATAAATTCAATATCAGAGCCCGCCTTTCCTTGCGCGGCTTTAGCTAAACTTTTTAAATCAACATCCTTATCAAGAGGCTTATTCTTTGTATGTATTTTAAATATTTCTTCTCGGGCTTTTTCATCCGGCACAGGCAATTCCAGCAAAAGATCGAATCTGCCTTTCCGAAGCAGGGCCGCGTCAATCAAATCAATCCTATTGGTGGCGGCTAAAACCATTACTCCTTTTAACTCTTCAATTCCGTCCATCTCAGTTAAAAACTGGCTTATTACCCTTTCCGCCACGCCGGAATCACTGCCGCCAGAACCTCTTTTAGGAACAAGGCTGTCTATTTCATCTAAAAAAAGTATTGTCGGCGCGGCCTGCTTTGCCTTTTTAAATATCTCTCTTACTCCGCGCTCTGATTCCCCGATATAACGGCTGATAAGCTGAGGACCTTTAACGGAAATAAAATTAACTCCGCTTTCATTAGCCGCGGCTTTAGCCAAAAGCGTCTTTCCCGTACCCGGCGGTCCATAAAGCAAAATTCCCTTGGGCGGCCGAGCTCCCACTTTTTTAAAAATATCCGCATATTTAAGCGGCCATTCTACAGCTTCCTGTAATTCCTGTTTTATCTTTTCAAGACCGCCTACATCCTGCCAGCGAACATCCGGCACTTCCACAAACACTTCTCTGATTGCCGAGGGTTCAACCTCTTTCAACGCTTCCAGAAAATTATCCATGGTTATTTCCAGCTTTTGCAAAGTCTGATAAGGAATATCTGCCATTTCAAAGTCAATCTTAGGCAAAATCTTACGCAAAGATGACATAGCCGCCTCTCTCGCCAGCGCTCCCAAATCCGCGCCCACAAAGCCGTGAGTAATCTCGGCTACTTTTTCTAAACTAACACCCTCGGCTAAAGGCATGCCTCTGGTATGAATCTGTAATATCTCTAACCTCGCGTTTTTATCCGGAATAGGAATAGACAGTTCTCTGTCAAACCTGCCCGGCCTTCTTAACGCGGGATCCACTATATTAGGAATATTTGTCGCGCCTATAACTATTACCTGCCCCCGCGATTCCAACCCATCCATCAAACTCAAAAGCTGTGCTACCACTCTTCTTTCAACCTGCTTTTCAGCCCCCATATCTTCTCTTTTGGGAGCGATAGATTCAATCTCATCTAAAAAAACAATAGAAGGGGCATTAGCTTGAGCATCTTCAAAAACTTTCCTTAAGCGGGCTTCGGATTCGCCGTAGAATTTTCCCATAATTTCCGGCCCTGAAATGCTGACAAAATAAGCGTCGGTTTCATTAGCCACGGCGCGGGCGATTAAAGTTTTTCCCGTACCCGGAGGCCCATAGAGAAAAACGCCGCGGGGAGCATCTACTCCCAATCTTTCAAAAACTTCAGGATATCTTAAAGGAAGCTCTATCATCTCTCTAATTCTTTGAATCTGATGACCTAATCCGCCAATGTCTTCATAAGAAATCTTGGAGGGCTTGCCTTCCACGGCACCTTTTGTTTCCATATTTATCAATGTGCCCGAATTCATTAAAACTATTCCGCGCGGCACGGTATCTATGACTTTAAAATCACAGGTCTTTGAACCAAAAAGATTAGCCCGAATCCTGTCACCGGAGGAAACAGGAATACCATCTATAAGCGAACCGATATATTCTATATCTTTTCCGCTGGAAGCGAATCCGCCTTTGGCGGAATCTCCTCTAAATACTCTTAAAATATTAAGAGGAGCAAGAACTATTTTTTGAGCGGGTTTACTATCAACTTTTTGAATCTTTACTTTCTCATCCACGCTGACTCGCGCGTTTTCTCTGGATACCCCGTCTATTTGAATAATTTTATTCCCTCTTTCCTGAACATAACAAGGCATTACCTTGGCCGAAGTTTCTCTTTTCCCTATGACAGCTATAACCTCACCCACTTCCAAGTTAAGCGCTTTCATATCCTGAGGGTCAATTCTGGCAATTGCCCTGCCCGCATCTTTAGGTAAAGCTTCTTTTACTCTTAATATCATCGTGTCTTCCGTTTTCTCTTTCATTGTTCAAAAAGTAATTTACTAAAATGATTTAATCGGTCTATTCCATTAACTTCATGGGGCTGTAAGTAAATCTCTGTTATTTCTAAGCCGGAGAATTTTTTTCTTATTTTACTTATATAGCCGCTTTGCTCTTTTTTTCGCTCCCGGCAAAACGCGCAATCTCTTGATTCAACAACATTATTTATTATCAACTGCCTCACTGTTATCCCATACCGCCGCAGACTATTTACCAGCCTTTCTGTTTCTAAAATCGCCATCTCTTCGGGAATAGTAACCGCGATAAACTCACATTTATTTTTGTCCTTTAGAATATTTTCTATTTTCTTTACCGTCTTCTTCATGTCCACCAGAAAATCATCGCCTTCATCAGGCCGGTATGTGCCGGCAAAGCTTTCTACCATATACCTGTATTTCCACCTCATCTTTGCCATTACTTTAATCCACTCATCAAGTAACTCAGGCAGGCTCAGAAGCCTGAGAGCATGACCGGTAGGCGCGGTATCTACAATATATTTATCAAAGTTACCGCTTTCGGTTAAATCTACTATGGTCTTAAATCCCATCACCTCATCCATTCCGGGAATAGGCAAAGCAAAAATAGAATCAATATCCTCCTGGTCTAAATAGGTAGAAGTATCCAAAATTTTTTTTATCTGCCCTTCATATTCAATTTTAAATTCTGATAGAGCTTTTTCGGCGTTTACTTCCAAGGCGTATAAATTCTCTACACCTTTTATCCCCATAGATAAACATCTAACGGAGCGAATCTCATCGCCGATTTTTCGTCCTAAACTATCAGAGAGCGAATGCGCGGGGTCGGTAGAAAAAAGCAATGTCTTGAAATAATTAGCCAGATAAAGACCCGCGCTCGCCGCGCAGGTAGTTTTTCCTACTCCGCCTTTGCCGCCAAAAAGAATTAATTTTAAAGTATCGTTTCGTAAACCGGTTAAGGCCATTTATTATCCTTTGATAAACTCAGGACGATGGTGAGCAAAGTCGAATGGGTTATTTCTTAATTTTTATTTCTAATACACCGTTCTTATAAGTGTGTGTAAGATTTTCCGGTTTTAATTCAATAGTAAGCAAAATCTCTTTATAATATTTTCTGTTTTTACCCGCGCCGGATATTTCCAGTATATCCCCTTTTAAAGTTACCGTTACACCTTCTTCCTCAATTCCCGGCATTTCCGCCATAATTATAACTTCGTCATTTTCATAAAACACATCCGTCAGGGGTTCTCTTTCTTCTTTTACCACCGGACCGGATGGGGTTTTTTTGATATTGCCGAACGGTTCAATTACCGGTTTACCGCCTACGGCTGTTTTTACCGAAAAACCGAATACTCCTTTCATCCCTTTTTTTAAATGGCTTAAATCAATCTCGCCGACAGAGGAGGATTCGCCTTTGGCGGATAAATCCGCGGCAAGATCAACCAATTTCTCAAAACCTTTAAATAAACCTCCCAAACTAATATTACCCATCCCCAAATCAAATTCCGCGTCTTCGTCTTTTTTCTTGTCTTTTTTCATTTTGCCCTCCCAAAATATTGCCGAATCCCTAAAAAAGATTTCTATCATTACCTCAATACTTTAGAGCCATTTTGGTAAAAGATTTTTCTTTTTTTAAAGACGTCTTAAGAGGTGTTGTCTCTTTTGTATCTAACCCGCATTTTTGTTTTTGTTCATTAAAAAGCTGTCCCATCCGCAAAGTTAGATGATCAAGCCTGTCCTGAACTCTATTACGCCTTTTATCTAAAGCCGCCTTCTCTTTTCCCAGTCTATCTACCTCTCTCTCAAGAACATATAATTCCAGACTGCTTGACCTCATAGACTTAGGTATTGAACGCACACTAGAAAAATGTATCCCTTTTATATCGCAGACACTTTGAATACAAGAAACATTTCTCATTTCGCAACCTCCATTTTCTTGCGACTACCAATTATTTTATATTCATCTATATGCTTTTGAACCAACCCTGCCACCAATTCTTTTATTCTCATCTGATTTGTTTTAGAGCCTACCCGGCTTGTTTCCGAAGACAAAATATCCTGGCACATCTGGGTAAAAACACCGTTAGAAGAAGCGATCCGCTGCCGCTTGGCAGCCATAGTTTTAGCAATCATAATACATGCCCTAACCGTAGGAGCAAATTCACACTTGCCGGATTCCCGTAACTGCTGGACAATCTTAACAATGATCGCTACATCCCCCTGGCAAAGTTTGGATTTTGCCCGGGTAATAGCTACTTCTGTTTCATAATCAAAATAATCCAAATCGATGGTAATCATCCTGTCCCGCAGGGCATCTTGGCTTCTATGAACTCCGGCGTATTCCTCGGGATTACTGGTAAAAATAGCGGTAAATTCAGGGTGGACTTTTAAATAAGGATCTTCGCCGTTTCTGCCTACAGGTAAATCCATTATTTTTTCCTGCAAAATCGACAGCAAAATATTATTCGCCTCCGGCCGGGAACGGGTAAATTCATCGTAAATAAGGGTAAACCCATATTTACAGGCTACGGTTAAGCGGTTGTCCACCCAGTGTTTTGTCATATCTTCTTCCGTTTTCATAACTCTTGAGACAAAACGATCCACCACTTTTCTAAACCTATAACCGTATTCTCCGCCCACCAAATCCGAAGTAGTAAATTCCTCATCGCCATGAATCAATATTACCGGCTTATTGAGTTTACTGGCTATGTGCATTGCCAGAGTAGTTTTGCCCGCGCCGGAAATTCCCCTAAAGTGCACGGGGAACCCCGCTTTTATATAGGAAAGCGCCCTGCTGGTAATTTCTCTGGTGCATTTTGTCTGCACAAAATCCGGCAAGGGGGAAGGCTCTAAAACTGTGGTCATCTCATCTATCATTTTTAAACTCCCTCATTTTTGCTCCTTCTTTCTTTCTTTTTCTTTTTTGTCTTTCTTGATTCCTTTCCATGCTTTGCGAGCTTCTGCCAAATCCTGCCTTAGTTCTTTTTGTTTTTTTTGAAAACTTTTTCGCAGAGATTGCACTTCACTTGATAAGCTCTCTCTGTCTTTCAAGAGAGCACCTTTTAACTCCTTAAATAATTCTGCGCGCGATTCCCTGTAACTGCTTAACAATTTACAGGCGTTACCACGGATAGTACTAACCTGACTGTTTAAATTCGCCAAACTTTTCTTTACATTTTGCAGGCATTTTTTTCTGTCTTCATTAGTGCCCATAATATCTTTACAAATAGTTTCCATCCCTCCGGCTATTTTACTCATCACTTCACCTCCCACAACATCACTATAGCGACTTTCAACTCACCCTATAAAACTATAAAAAACTTACAGCACACTTAATACCTACGGCCATTTAAATCTTTATTTCCTTTTACCTTTTTTGGATTTCATGCTTACTTTCTTAGTCTTTTTTTCTTTTCCCATAATTTCCTTTACAGTTGCTACTTCCTCGCCAGCTTCAATCCGCGGCATTATTCCTTTTTTTCTGGATTTAGCTAACACGCAAGACATATCTTGCCAAACTTTTCTTGTTTTCTCCATATCGGTATGACTGTCAGCCATAAGCCGCTGGGTACTTTTAAGGGTATCCTTAACCGAAGTTTTAATTTCTTTTATTTCCTTAGTCAGTTTCTCCTTTAAATCTTCCGTAGCATTAATCCGCTGTTTATTAAAATCGTTTATCATTGAAGCGACGTCTTTACTCATGGTCTTTACAAATTCTGCCAGGTTTTTCGCCTGCGCCTCAAAAACTTTAACCTGTTCATGGCTTAACTGCCGGCGGTTTTTATTAAACGTTTTAAGCATACTCCCTACATCTTGAGTTAAATCCTTTACAAAATTGCTTAGGTTCTCTGCCTGCTCACTCGATATCTTTTTTCTGTCCGAGGAAAAACCTTTTAAGGTTTTACGAGCAGAGGCAACAATCTGCTGAGTATCTGCTACCAACTCAGCCAAAGCCGTTACCCTTTCATCGTAGGAATTAAGAATATTTTGCGTTATTCCTTTCATGCTATCCGCTATACCCATCTTCGTCCTCCTTTTTTTCTGTTACACTACCACAGAATTTTCTTTACGCTTTACGTTTTGCTCTTTTTCCACATATAAATCTATATAAATCCCGCCCTAAAATCTTCCCTGTACGCGGAAATATTTATCCTTGTTTTGGTTTCCGGCATTTTTTGACACCACCGGTTCTTTCTTTTTTGAATCCGTTCAACATATGGTGAACAGTTTTCCTTCTTATCATGGTTTGTGTCTTTCTTTCTTCATGCTCTGCTATGCGTTCCTTACGTCGCGCGTCAAATTCCTCAAGCAATATTTTAAGATCTTTTATGCGCAACTGTCGGCCTTTAGATAAAAGTTCAAGAAACCTTCCGCGCATCTTTTGTTGTTCTGCCTGAAATTCTTTTAGCTTAACGCTTACATGTGTCTTTTTCGCCTCTTGCTGAATAAATACTTCGTTCATTTCTTCCTGAAACTCTCTAATTTTCTCTCCCTTACCCCCCTTAGAAGCTTCCTTAATTTTAGCCAAATTTCCACTTAAAAAATTCATTGTATCTTTCTGGTCTTTAAAATAATTATTTACTAAATTTCCTATTTCTTTCTCTTTTTCTATTTGGTTAGACAAAATACACCGCATCATTTGATCAAAATCTTTTTTCCGCAAATGCTCATTCTTGGCAAGTAAATCTTTTAACCGAGCGGCAATTTTTTCTCTTTCCTTAGTAATATCAAAAAAAGAACCGGGAAAATCTTCCAGAATTTCGCCTGTCCTGTCAAAAACTTCCACTATCTCTTTATTAGCGAGAAGGGTATGCCCTTCCCCTACTCTAATAGAATTAAAAGACATAATTTGTTCCAATCTCCCTGTTTCTTCACGGGCCGCGTTTTTATTAGTGGGGACCGCTTGGCGAATCATACTTTTTGTCTAAAAAGACATTAGGATGATTCGGCAAGAATCCCTTAAACCGTACCACTAACTGCCAAAAGTAAAACTTAGGCAGCTGTAGCTGTTAAACCAATAGCTTCAGCATACTTCAGATAAGTCTCTACTGATGCCACAACAACTCTCGCTTCAATAGCAAGAATTTCAATACCTACTAAAGAAACTCTTACCCAAGCATCAATCACTAAGCCCTTATCCAGGATACGGTCAACAACCTCTACCAAACTGGAAGAACCAATCGCTTTTTCTACCGCCATGTTACTCACCTCCTTCTTTTTCCCCTTCGACTTTGGTTCGATTACGCTCACCACATGCTACTCATAGTAATCCCGAGCAAAGTCGATGGATTAGATTTCGCTTCTTACTCCGTTAAACATGAAATTATTTACCGTGGTACTTTTTTTTCGTACCGCCTTTTTCACAATCGATACTAACAGATTTATATTAAACGGCTTATCCAGAAACGCATAAGCCCCTAATTCCTTCGCTTTCCGCTTTGTAGCCTCATTTCCAAAAGCGGACATCATAATTACCTTCATCAAAGGTTCCATTTCGCGTAATTTTTCAAAAACCGTCAGCCCTGATATTCCGGAAAGCTTATAATCTAAAATCATTAAATCAAACTGCTTCTTTCTAATCTTGCTTAAAGCAATTTCTCCGGAATGAGCCACAATTACAGAATAACCTTCTTCGCTAAGAATATCCCGTATTATTCCACACATATCTATGTCATTTTCCACAA
>JBDRBQ010000051.1:0-6461 GCA_043822625.1 Candidatus Omnitrophota bacterium
CACATATACGCCTTTATTTTTTCGAGAGCCGCTTTTATTTGTTCCGCTTCTTGTGAATTTTTTATTTCATCGGCATCTTCTTTTATAAAAACTCTTTTATTTTCCACAAACCATTTCATCAACGCGCTATTGCCGTCTATTTGCAGGGTTTTTATTTCTTCTCCTCTAAAACCCGCCGAGGTATATGGAATATAATTATTATAAACATCGTCTTTTAAGAACATTATGACATTAGGCGCCTGTATAACTTTCGATATGAAACTTACTACATCGTCTAAAAGTTTTTCTTTGGAAACAGTAAAACTTATTTTTCTGCTGAAACCTCTTAATTCATCACGATAAAGATATTTGTTTTTAAACAGGGCTTTTTCTACCGCTTTTTCGGTGCTGACTTTCATTCTCGGCACATAATAGATAAACATAAAAGCCATCAACAAAAATATGCACCCATGAATAAAAGAAGCCCTGAGCCAAATCCTGCCTAAAAAAAATCTGTCGAAAATGATTATAAAACTTAAGTATATCAACCCGGAAATCAATAACAAAATACCGTATGCTATCGTTTTTGTAACTACAAAATTAATGTCCATTAATCGGTATTTAACTATGGCGTAAGCCATTAGGCTTACAAATAAAGGTACTATAAAATTACCATAGGGTGGTATAGGAATATTATACCATAAAAAATAATTAGTAGACCCGCTGATATATCCAACTAAAATACCCAATAAAACATATTTAACTTGATTGCGTTTTATACCGGAACTATACTTATACGCGTTAAAAAGGAGTTTGCAAGAATATAAACAATAGACAAACCAAATAGATAAAAAAAGATTAAAGACCATGCCTGGATTTGGCCAAAAAGGAAAAAAAAGCTTAGGAGACACGCTCTCCACAAAATAGGGAGTAAAATTCAATATAAGAAATAAGAAGAAAACAAGATAACCGACTCTTAGAATTATCTTTTTTTGCCGGACCAAATCCAATAAAATCAATACAAAATGCAGAAAAGAAACAGGAATAAATATAGCCCCTGCCATAAGCATTCGGCAAAAGAAAAGAGCCTTCTCGGATGTTGCGGAAATTTGCCAAAAGAAATAACAACAACTCCAAAAGGTAATAAGAAAACAGAATAAAGCATATGTCTGATTTGTCCTGCTTTTTCTATTAACACCATAAACAAAGACCCCCAAGATAAAAACAGCTATTCCATTAATTAAATTACTACCGGCGAATAAATTCATTGTTTTATTTTTCTATTATTAAAAAATTGGTGGTTTTTGTATTTTCCGTTTCAAAATATACTTTTCTTGGACAATCTAATTTATTTATAAACTTCATCATTTCTGCTTTAGAACGATATAAAATGTTCCACTCAAGAATAAAATCCATGTGAATTTGATTTTCCCCCACAGAATCAGCGTTGCCAATAATTAATTTCCCACCGTAATTAAGAAACTCATAAAGCCTCGTTGTTAATCGTTTAGCCATATTTAAAGACAGGTAATCAAATAAACCAAGACTATATATCAAGTCATATTTTCCTAATTCACCGATTAAATCTTTCTCTTTTATTAATTGGTCGATGGCTTTATTTATATAACTGATTTTCATATTTTTTTTATTTTTTATAAGCACCTCTGATATTTTTCTCTGGCTATAAGCTATGGCTTCCTTATCACCTTCTATAAGTGTTATATTATACCTATCAATATTTTCATTCTCTTCTGCTAAAAACCTTATTTCTCTTGCCGAACCACTGCCAATACTCATTATTTTTAGTTCACCGGATGTTTTCTCCTCTAACAACGAATTAAATTTCTGACGCAAATAAGGCAATCTATTTCTAACAGCTACAGACATTTTTTTATAATACGCGTACCTGCTTATTAACTTATCAAACAAACTTTCCCCGCTATCTGATTTTCCATATATCATTTCAATTATCATATAATCACCGACATACCCTAATGGCTTAACAAATGCCCACTTATAAAAATGAGAGCCTAAAAATAAATCTAATAAATGTTTTTGGAAATAATCCTTATATAATTTATATTTATCTTTATCTTTACTAAAATCTTTTACAATTTGCCACATATTAAAAAAATGTCTGTTTAATTCTTTAAATGCAATTTCAAAAAAACTATCCAAAATAATTTTAAAGCCATAATCTCTATTTTTTTTCAAATTAAGCGTTTTCTCTTTTTCATCCAACTCGCTTTTTAATCTTGTCAAAAAAAACCTAATATCGGCTATTTCACTTTTAAACCTTGCGTCAATAACCATTGTTTCTTTAATTGCCAAAATAGAAGTTTTGAGTTCTTCGGATAGCATTTTAGTTTTAGCAACAAAAAAAACTTTTTCTATATCAACACTGCCGCTTAAAGCGCATCTGACAATGATTTTATCTCCATTTTTTTCCAAACAAACAATATTTGCTTTTCCAACATAAATTAAATTATTTTCTAAGCTTATATTAAAAGAAGGCAAGAGAAAGTTTTCTTTAAGTATAAGGTTAATTTGCCGTTTTATTGCAAAAGCAATTCCAAATTCAGAAAAATTAATTACTTCCTTAGAAATAAAATTTTCTGTTTCATAAAAAAAACTGATTTCCCATTTCAAAATAGCCGTGTGATTAGCAACCGCGTAACGAGGCATTCTGATTTTATAATTCCTTAACAACTTGCGTCTAATAACCGAATGCTCAAATGACGGGATATTAAATTCAATTCCTATTCTAAAAATTCCGGGTTTGTTTTCGTCTATAAGCTTGCAACACTTTACTTTTGCCCCACTTATAGCCTTGTGATACATATCATTACTAACTACAATATTTTTAAAATATACCCCTTCCAAATTATTTAAAAGATGTTCGCATTCTGTCTTAAACTCAAATGACAAACCTAATGAGTTAATATCTAAAACAGGACAAACCAATTCTTGTTTTACAGGAAAATAATTTATCAATTTAATATACATTTCCCCGTTTTTCAAACAAATCCTTTCTTCCTTGCGTCTTTCAATATAAAATTCATTGGTAGGCAGTGGCGTCGGATTTTCTATATTACCTTCCATATCTTCGGCAGACGCGGAAAAATAACCTATGTGTTCCAATTTAGCTCCTGTTTTCTCGCTCAACCACTGCCGTCTGTAAGCCACAAATTCAGAATCGTAATTCTTGTCCCTGCTTTTGGGAATAAAACACAGCTTCGTAACCTTTGTTTCGTCCGGCGGAAATAAATATTTTTTTATCCTATTTTGCTTTTCTTCCGTAATATCAATAAATTTCAGCCCCATCAGAATCTTGTCTTCCAGCGAAGTTTCTTCTCTTTTCATCCACACAATCCGGGCCGTATTTTCGATATTCCCAAATGCTTCGGGCAAATCCAATTTCAAATTAAATTCTATTCTTTTCGCCAACAATTCTCCCAAGTCTTCATCTCTCAACTGCTCGACTTCTATACAGGCCCCCCCTTCGCTCAAATCCCTGGTTTTTACCTTGGCTTCCAAAAGCTCAGAAACTGCCGTAAAATTTACCGGTACTTCTTTTTCCACGCGCATAAACTCTCTTCTGTTATCTTTTTTAACCGCCTCCTTAATATATTATATTTTTTAAATTTTAACTATTACATCCTCAAAGCCTTCCTAATTGCTCTGTTAAGTTAGACACCCAGTGTACACCCCGTAGGTGTACATTCTACAATTCATTTCAATCTTCCTCTAATTTTTCCGCCAATATATGTTTATTTCTTTCTAAAATACCAATCGTTTCCTTCAGTAATTCCGGGCCGCAACCGCAAATAAAATCCTGCGGTTTATCCAAATCAATATAAACTTCATCCAACGGCGCGCCGTTTAAATCGGTAACAATTAAACCCGCGTTTTTACCTATGGAAAATGCCGCGAGCATATTCGCGTGTTCGGAACCTCTTTGCCTGCCGTCTTTTTCGTAAGAACGCGCTTCCACTCTTAAGTGCGCGGCTCCCCGGCAAATCTGGCATATTTCCATTGCCGTATTGTCAAAGGCATTATGATGCTTTACAAAAAGCGGCAATGCCCCCGCTCTTTTTAAAGAATTCAGGGCAAATTCACCGCCATATCCGTCGTTATAATATAAAATGGCGTCTTTTAAACGTTTAACGAATTTGTCGCATTGAATCTCTATCGCTGCGGATGCCTTTCTTTTGAAATAAGATTTTCCGCCTTTAGTAAAATAAGTATCTTCTGAATGCAGTCCATAAACATATCCATAACAAATATCTATAAATTTCGGCTTTTCCTTAAAAGAAAAAGTAACCGCAATTGCCGGATCTCCTACACCCAAATCTCTGTTTAATGACCCGTCAACAGGGTCGATAAAAATACTGAAATCCGCTTTATCGCGAATAAGCGGTTCTTCAGTCTCAATATAAACAGAAGCGGGAACTCCGTTCTCAATAATAAACTTTTTTATGGCTTTGTATAATAACTCATCTATACCGTGCTTACCTTTCAAATCTTCTTTTTTTAAATCCAACCGGCAAAAAGTATATTTATCTATAATTTCTACGATGACATTTTTTATTCCCTGTGACAATTCATAAAAATAATCATCCCAATCAGCCCGCTGATTTAAGCAAATTTTTGATTTCATCTTTATTAAAACCCTGCCTCACATAATAAATGGCTTAGATGGATAGCTTCTTCTCTTAACTCTTCCCTGAATTGCTCTATTTTCTCTTTTCTTCCGCGTTCGAGATTTTCGGCATATATTCCCATTTTATTTCTTCCTCGCATCACTTCCGAAGTGGATTTCAAATTATTCAAAGCGAAATTTCACACAACCATAGGCTTACTACTAAAAACAATACTTACCGCTTATCATAAAATTATGTATATCTAACTCATAATCCACTCCTGCTATTGTGTCGTCTCCGAAACAATACAGGTAACCTCCGGTAAATTGCATTTTGCCTGTTTTATATCCTAATCCTAAGTATAAATTCGTTTTATCCATGTCTATTACGTTTGTCATGCTTACCGTTTCTTCCGACAAGGGAGTCTGGTCCCAACAAACACTACTGTACAGCGATAATTTATCCGTCCACTTGTATTCTCCGCCCAAGCGAAATTGATTTGAATCATTCCAGTTCAATTCCAAATCGGTGTCCGTCAGCATTGCCCCGCCCTGCAGTTCATAATCCAATTTTCTTTTTACCTTATGCCAGCCGGCGCGTTCCCAATCGAATAAAAGAACTACTTTTGAAATAGGCTCGTAAGATATCCCCGCGCCCCAACTGTTGGGAAATTCATATTCCTGGTCATAATAACTTGCTTCATTAACTCCCAAAGCGGTATGTTTATAATAAGAGTACCCTTCCATATCCAGAGACGCGCCGCTTCTGTAAACGGCTCCTATTTTTAAAACGGATAGCGGTTTTATTATTATTCCGAAAATTCCTTCGAAACTGCCGCCGTCGCCTTCTTCTTTATAATCAAAACTATAATTCAAAGCCGGTGCCGCTGAAGAAGTATATCTTTTTCCAGCCTCGACATCAGTTTCTCCGTAAATGTAATTCAACCCCGCTCCCAACGACAAAAAGGAATTTATCTCTTTAGCTAAAGAAACATTATAAGCCGATATTTTTATGGAAGCCATATAATCGGCTTCTATTAAAGCATTATTAACCAAATCTCTTGTCACATCTTCCCATTTTGTAGAAAGACCGGCAGGAGTATATGTGCCGAAACCAAGATTAAAACCTTTAACCAACTGCAAAGCTCCGCCGATACTGGTAGTGGGACTTACATCGCTGTAAATAGACATCGTCTGATTAAACTGAGCCGGCTCTACGGCCAGTCCCGGCGTGTTATATATTCTAAAAAAGGTGTCTCCCTGAAGAGCGTTGTAATTAACTAAATCGTAATTTTTCACGGAATTGCTGTCAGACTGTTCCAGATAAAGATAATGCGGTTCCACTGCAATTTCCTGAGATTCAACAGCGCTTAAACCGGCCGGATTCCAGTATATAGCCGAATAATCATCCACCGCCGCGATTCCGCCTCCGCGTAAAAGTGATTTGGTTCCTATCCCGTTGGATTTATAAGCCCCCGCTTCGGAAAAATCAACACAAACAAAAATCAAAATAAACGCCAACAATAAAATACCTGCTATTTTCATTACACCTTCCCCCTTTATTTATTTTATAGATTTATGAAAATTAATTCCGATAAATATCCGCAAAGAGTATAATTGTTTCTCTTTACTAAAATCCGACGCAGACTGGAACACCACAGATAGTGCTAAAAAAGACTGGATAAAACCGATAACACTTAAAAAACACAACCCTCATTACATTTCAAGGGATTAACATTTTACTAATTACCATAATACCTTTAATAACGGGAGAACCTGTTTTTTTGAGATTAAACTGTGCTTTTTCTATTTTGATAAGTCCTTCCGAGTTTTCGATTTT
>JBDRBQ010000052.1:0-3487 GCA_043822625.1 Candidatus Omnitrophota bacterium
GGCGAATAATCATATTCTTTTTTATTTAATTTATAATTTTCTACTTCTATCAAAGCTATTTTTTTGCGCGTTTCTCTCAGAAAAATATATCCCTCTTCAAAAAAAACATCGGGTGATAGATGAAATAGCACTTTAACACTAACCGGTTCTAAACAAAAAATATTATCTATAATCTGCCAATTACCGGATTTTTTATTTACTCCGATTATTCTTTTATGTCTAAAATTAAAATATTCTATTTCGCCTTCGAAGTTAATGTTATCATCTACTGCTCTTAAATTCGCGCTTATAATCTTTACTCTTTCAGACAAGCTGAATATATGTTTCTCGGATATTTCATTTTGTTCATGCTTATTAAATTTTACCACATTATGATATTCTGTTGAACGAAATTTATTTCTCTCTTTAGGATACGGAGTATAAACATACGTCCCCGGGTCGACTATTATATCCTGCCCATTCAATGACAATTCAAAACTTAATTTATCGTTATGGGCGTGTCCGCCTCTGCCGTTTTGCCCGTTTGGGCCGCAGGAAATAAAACAATAATCATTATTATGGCGGATGACATACCAGCCGGCTTTTGGAAAATCTTTGGAAACAATAGGTTCTTGCCTTACGATAAGTTTATCAAAAATCTCTTTGCCGCTTTTCCCAAATATCCAAAACGCTTCTTTATCAAAATCAAAATAAGCAGTTTTATATTTGGCGTCTTGATAATAAATCGCCGCTAAAGTTAATAAATATTTATGTTCTAATATCGGGCGCTTGCTGAATATCAAAAATCTACCGCTGTCGTTATCACCGATTTGCGGAATTTCTCCATTGGGCTTAATAGAATAAAGCGAAAACTCAAACATTTTTTTTAATCTATTGCTGTAATGTTCGGGGAACGCGATGCCCGCTCTTTTCCCAAGCAATTCCGCGTAAAAAAACATTTCCAATACCAAGCAATGATACGAAGTAGATGCCTCAAAATCACACCCGTCTTCATAAACTTGTTTTCCTATCTCTTGAAATAATTCTTTCAGCGCGAATTTTTGCCATTTTACACTTTCCTTAAAAAAAGGGCAATAAACGGTGATAAAAAATAATCCCGCGATATCAGCCAAATAATGATTGGACGTAAAATCTTTCGAATATTCCAAATGACTGTAAATAAATTTGGCGTGTTCATAAATGCTCACATAAAATTCGTTTAGAAATTCTTTGCCGAACAGTTCATCTTCCCCTCCCGCGAAATATTCCATAGCAACAAGCCAATTAACGGCTCGTATTGCTATATCCATAGTACACCGCCAGTTAACTCCAAAAGCAACAGGATTATGCTTTATCCAATCCTGAATTTGATTCGCGAACTCTTCCGAATATTTTTTATCCTTGGTTAAAAGATATGCCTGCCCCAATATATTTAAATGCTGGAAGCGCGATAATTCCCACGGGACTTTTACATCCACACCCTTTATATTTCCAAATTTAATATTTATATAAAAAGTTTTTGGGTTCCATCTATAATTGCTCTTAAAATCACTATGCCAATCTATAGGCTGATAACCATTGCCTTCGGGGCTTAATTTTTTAGGCCCGCTACCCAGAAGATTAAAAATATGGCGGCAAATTAAATCTGCTTCGACAATCTTGTCTTTTTTCTTTTCGGAAAATAATTGCGCGAATTCTTCGCCAAGATTTTCGGATATAAAATACCGTTTTCGCGAAACATCATTATTTAATTTCGGCTTTGAATAAAAAAAACGATAATACAAATATTCTACATGAGAAAGAACTTTGCGAAATATCTTAGTACTAATTTTTATAAAAATAAACATTAGTTTTATCATTTTTTTCTTAAAACGCCAACTATTCTCTCTGCCGCCTTGCCGTCCCATAATTCGGGAATTGTGCCTCGTTTCTCCTTGCCTTCTATTATCTTCAAACTTTCTTCGACAATCTTATTTTTATCCGTGCCGACAAGAACATTCGTACCTTCGATTATGGTTATGGGCCTTTCTGTATTTTCACGCAAAGTTATACAGGGAATTTTCAATATAGTGGTTTCTTCCTGTATGCCGCCGGAATCGGTTAAAATAAATTTCGACTCGCTCATTAATTTTAAAAAATCAAGGTATCCCATAGGAGGAACCATATTAAAATTAGACATTTTTTCGACTTTGCCGGATAATCCAAAATCTTCTATTTTTTTAGCGGTGCGTGGATGTATGGGGAAAATGATTTTTATTCTTTTTTGCACTTCCTCCAAAGCATCCAAAATTTCCGTGAAGGTTTCTTTATTATCGACATTGCTTGGGCGGTGTAATGTTAAAACTGTGTAGCCTTTGGGCTGTAAATTCAATTTATCCAATATATCCGACTCTGAGGCTTTATTTATTTGCTTTAACAACGTATCTATCATCACATTGCCGACAAAATGTATTTTCTCTTTCGCTATGCCTTCTTTTAATAAATTTTTATCGGCATCACGACAAGTAGTAAATAAATAATCTGAAATAGAATCCGTTAAAATTCGGTTTATTTCTTCAGGCATGGTTCTATCGTAACTTCTTAAGCCCGCCTCAACATGCGCCACCGGAATAAATAACTTTACCGCCGTCAGGGCACAAGCGATAGTTGAATTGACATCACCGACCACAACTACCAAATCGGGCTTTTCTTCCAATAATATCTTTTCGAATTCCAGCATAATTTTAGCTGTCTGCTGAGCGTGTGAAGCAGAACCAACGCCAAGATATATATCCGGCGCCGGTAACTTCAAATCTTCAAAAAACAACTTAGACATTTCTCTGTCATAATGCTGGCCGGTATGTAACAAAAGAGCTTTAATATCCTTATGTTTCTTCATTTCTTCGATAATCGGCGCTATTTTCATAAAATTCGGCCGCGCGCCCACTACGTTAATTATTTTCATGTTTCAAAATCTCCTTTTAGTTCAAAATAAATTTTTACTTCTACCCTCACCCCAACCCTCTCCCGTAAAGGGAGAGGGGGAACGAGGAAGTTAGTTAATCGCCTCACCCCAACCCTCTCCCGCAATGCCTGCCTGCCGGTACCAATCATATCACTAAAATCCGCTTTTTTAGCTATTCCGGATTCCCGATTAGAACATTCGGGAATGACAACCCTTGTTATTCCCCTCACCCCTGCCCTCTCCCTCAAGGGGAGAGGGGGAATAAGGAACTGTGTTATTTGCCTTATCTTACCCCATTCTTCACCTCCGAGGTGGACAATTCTGTATTTTATCACGGGCGGATACAGAGATCCGCCCCTACAAATTTATTATTTTCGAATATCTATTTTAAATATTATTTCTTTACAGGGTATACTTTAAAGGGGACAGCGCCCTTTTATTTATATTTACTTTAAAGGGGACAGCGCCCTTTTATTTATATTTTAAGATTCCATAAGAGGGAGACTAACCTGCCCCCACTTCCGAAGAGTCCATCCGGCCACTTCGGAAGTGGACAAAAAAATA
>JBDRBQ010000053.1:0-9148 GCA_043822625.1 Candidatus Omnitrophota bacterium
ATTTCCATAATTTTGCCATAAATCCCGGTATAGATGTCCCAAGAATTTGCCCAGGAATTTTTTATAAACCCAACAAATGAAAGATCGGCAAAAACCGGACAAAATACGGCCATAACAACTATCAAGTTTCCGATAAAAATCAAAACAAATGAAAAAATAATTCCGCTTTTCCCTACATCTGATTGCCTCAATTTTAAAGCTTCTGCTGTCATCGCAAAATGAAACGCTAAAGTAATCCCTACTACAAATACAAAAATCGCCGACATGAATGGGATTTGCACGCCTGCGGCTTTTAGAATAAAAAATGCTGGGCCAATAAGCAATGTATAGAGCGGCACAAAATAGGGGCTAAGTTCTATGAAAAAATTAGTCTTAGACGTAACAACGCTTCCGCCCCGCGGAGTTACATTAAAAGAAACAACACTACCGCCAGAAAGCCACGTCGCTAAAACATGTACAAATTCATGTCCCAACACATATAAATAAACCGGACGCGCGACAAACACATGAAAAAGAAGATAAATAAGCACTCCTCTTTCAAAAAGATGAAACATGTTGCTGGCAAAACCAATATCAAGAATCAACGCATAAAAAGATAGCGCCGTCCCCACAGCGACGGGTAAAAGTAAAATGCCTAATAAAGTTTTTAAGAAACGCATAATCATATAAGTTTTTTGTATTAAACCATACCCGGTTCAATTTTATCAGACCCAAAATAGGATCTCAGAACTTTGGGAACAGTGATCGATCCATCCTTATTTTGATAAATCTCCATAATCGCTATGACTAATCGGGCAAGCGCTACTCCTGATCCGTTTAAGGTATGCACATATCGCGGTTTTTTAGTTTTATCTTTCGGCTGATACTTAATATTGGCTCTACGAGCCTGAAAATCAGTAAATACCGAACAACTCGAGACTTCAAGCCACCTATTGCTTCCGGGTGCCCATAATTCAATGTCATAACACTTATGCGCGGCAAAACTTATATCGGCCGAACAGAGTTCAAGCACACGATACGGAAGATTCAGTTTTTTTAGAATATCTTCCGCGTCGCCCAGCAAATCTTCAAGCGCTTGCATGGACTCTTCCGGATGGGTAAACTTTACCATTTCAACTTTATCGAACTGATGCACCCTGATTAGCCCCCGCGTATCTTTGCCGTAAGAGCCCGCCTCTTTCCTAAAACAAGCTGTATACGCGGTATACAAAATTGGCAGATCTTCTTCACGCAACACTTCATCCGCGTGAAAGTTAGTCACCGGAACTTCCGCGGTTGGAATCAGAAAAAGATCTTCCTGGTCCAGTTTATACATATCTTCTTCAAGTTTTGGAAGTTGCCCTGTTCCTCTCATGCTTTTTCGGTTTACCAAAAAAGGCGGAAACATTTCTTTATATCCGTGTTCTTTAACATGAATATCCAGCATAAAACTTATAAGCGCTCTTTCAAACCTGGCACCGGCGCCAAGATATAAAGGAAACCCGGAACCCGTTATTTTAGCCGCACGCTCAAAATCAAGAATATTGTTTATTTTGCCAAGTTCCACATGATCTCGCGGAGTAAATTTTATTTCCGGGATTTTACCCCACTCTCTTACTTTCAGATTGTCTTTTTCACAAGTTCCAATGGGCACACTTTCATGCAGAACGTTTGGTATCATTTCAAGAACTTTGCAGTATTTTTCTTCTACACTTTTAAGCTTAATATCCAACTCGCTTATTTTTCGAGAAATTTCTGAAACTTCGGTTTTCGCGGCTGTTACATCTTTTTTTTCTTGAATAAGTATCCCTATTTTTTTTGAAGATTCGTTTTTCTGCCGTTTCATCTCTTCTGTTTTCTGAAGCAGTTCTCTTCGCAACTGGTCTAACTCTAAAAACATATCAACGCGTTCTGTTTTATCGCGTCTCATTTTTAAAGTTGTTCGAATAAATTCGGCATTTTCCCTTATAAACTTTGGATCAAGCATTTACATTTCCTTTCGTAAAAAAGCTTTTTATTGTCTTTATTAGACATTTATATATATCATGTCCTGCTAATTTATGCAACCGTTAAGCCATTAGAAAAAGTACCACTGACACTGTCCGGCACCAGGATTCTTACGCAAAAACTGACCACAAAATCTGGCTACCCTTTTATAACTCCTATTGGTCTTAATTTGGCTATTTTTATGGAAATACCCGCTCCCTGGACTATGTTAACCACATCTGTAACATTTTTATACGCGTCTGAAACCTCTTCGTTAAGCGTTTCCCTGCCGGTACACCTTACGATAATACCTTTATCCGCTAATTCTTGGCTAATCTCGCGCGACCGCGTCATTTTTTTCGCGAGAGTGCGGGAAAGAAGCCTTCCTGCACCGTGGCAAGTTGAATAAAAGGTTTCTTCAGCAGATTGTGTGCCGGCCAAAAGATAAGAACACCGACCCATGTCACCAGGAATAATAACAGGTTGGCCGGTTTCCCGATATCTTCGCGGAATGTCTTTATGGCCCGGAGGAAACGCGCGTGTCGCACCTTTACGATGAACACATAAATCCTTAATTTTGCCATTAATGTTATATCCCTCGATTTTGGCTATGTTATGCGCGACATCATATATAAGACGCATTCCCAAGCTCGCGGCATTTTCTTTAAAAACACTCTCAAATACCTCTCTTGTTAAATGCATTATTACCTGACGATTTGCCCACGCGTAGTTTGCCGCGCATCTCATAGCTCCAAGATAATTCTTCCCTTCTTCACTTGCCACAGGCGCGCATGAAAGCTGTCTATCCGGAATTTCGATATTAAATTTTGCCAAAAGCCTTACCATGCTCGCGGAATAATCACTGCACACCTGATGTCCGAAACCTCGCGACCCGGTATGTATCATAATCGCAATCTGCCCTTTTTCTATACCAAAAACTTTCGCGGTTTCTTTTCGATAAATTTCGTCTACTACCTGCACTTCTAAAAAATGGTTTCCCGACCCCAAAGTGCCTGGCTGGCTACGTCCTCTTTGATATGCCCTATCTGAAATTTGTGATGGATCTGCCCCTTTAATCGCGCCGCCTTCTTCGCAATACTCAAGGTCTTCTTCACAACCATACCCCTTCCTAACTGCCCATTCAGCGCCTTTTACTAAAATATTTTTTTCTTCCCGATAATTAACGTTTATCTTGCCGGTAGACCCAACACCTGTCGGCACCTTAGAAAACAAAGCAGTAACCAGTTCTTTTATGTAGGGCATAACGTCTTTTTCGTAAAGGTTTGTGCGCATGAGCCTTACGCCACAATTTATGTCATAACCCACAGCACCCGGGCTAACTACTCCGCCGGACTCAATATCCGTCGCGACAACGCCCCCGATAGGTAGGCCATATCCCCAATGTATGTCCGGCATTGCCATTGACGCTCTTACTATTCCCGGAAGATGCGCCGCGTTCGCGACTTGCTGAGGCGCGTTATCTTTAATAATATCTTTTAACATTTTTTCATCTGAAAAAATAATACCAGGAACTCTCATACCCGGCATATAAGTCATGGGGATTTTCCATCTATAATCATCTATTTTTTCAAACCTGCCGGCAAAAGCGTGCCCCATTTTATACCTCTTTTTTTTTGCAACCCGCGAAAGAAACCTATACATCAAAGACTATTGTTACTTCATATCCCGATTCAGTTTTTTCTATCTTCAAATCATGATAAGTCGCGGCTTTTATTTCTGTTTGAATTAAATCCCCACTTTCGGGAATTTGTTCTATCGCTGTAGCTCTAAGCTTATTGTTTTCTAAACTCCGTACACAAAAGACGGAAAACAAGGCTTGTGTCTCGAATGAAAGATATAATAGCTCATTAAGCCATTCAATCAAAAGAGTTTCTGTGTCAGGAGCATCAATTTCAATTTTTTTTGTGTCTTTTAGACTGCCACGCGTGATATTGCCCATTAAATCAAACATAGCGAACGCCGCGTTTTCAAATATTTCAGGTACTGTTTTGCCATAAACTTTTACGGCCAAGTCAGCCGTATGTGGAATTTGTTCGTATCGCATTATAGCTCGCCTCTTTCTGCTGTTTTTTGTTTTATACAAACAAGCCCTTATCTCATCAACTATATATAACCTGACGAGCCTTATCAACTTTTTTGTATATATTTTTAACTTCAAGTTTTCAACAGATCCCGGGCTCTCTCCGCACTTTGCGCGGTGAAGACCCGGGACTCATTCCTAAATGGCTGTGCAGAGATCTTTAATACTCAATGCTAGATAAAGTATTTGTAAAACTAAATTTCCAACGTATAATGAAATAACGAATTGTCGTAAACTTATAAAAAAATGAATCCTTTAAAAAATAAAACAAAGCAAAACATTTCTATTCTTTCCTGGTCGTTATACGACTTGGCAAACCAGTTTTTTATTTTAAATGTGGTTTCTTTATATTTTCCGCGCTGGTTAACCATCGAAAAAGGATCTCCCGAAATTTTCTACAGTCTGGCTTTCGGATTTTCGATGATCTTGGTTGCAATTTTCGCGCCTTTTTTGGGCACCCTTTCGGACAAACAAAATAAACACAAAGCCTTTTTAATTCTTTTTACAGTTATCTCTATTATATTTACTCTGCTCCTCGGAATGACTTCAAATGTTTTTCTTTGTTTAATAATTTTTGCTATCGCAAATTTTGGATGCCAGGAAGCTACAATTTTTTATAACTCTTTGATGAAAACAGTCGCGCCAAAAAACAAACTCGGCCTTGTTTCCGGAATAGGCAAAATGTTCGGCTACGGCGGAGCCGTGCTTGCTCTTTACCTTACAAGGCCCGTTGTAACTCATTGGGGATACCCGGCAACTTTTTTAGTTACAGGCATTATGTTTCTGATTTTTTCTTTGCCATGCATAATTTTCGTTAAAGACCTCCGCTCAAAGTATAAACCCAAGCCCAATAATGTTTCAGGAAAAGAATATATTCTTCAAACTTTTAGGCAATTAAAAAAAACCCTTACTGACAATGATAAGTTTCAGGAACTTAAATCTTTTTTTAAAGCTGTTTTTTTCGGGTTATGCGCAATCAACACTTTTATGCTTTTTATGGCTGTTTATGCGGCAAAAGTCTTCGGCTTAACCGAAACGCAGTTAATAAGCCTTCTAGCTTTCTCCACGATTTTTGCTGTTGCGGGTAGTTTTGCTTCCGGGTTTATAAGTGATTTTTTTGGTTACAAAAAAAGCCTTATCGGGGTTTTTATCCTCTGGATAATCTGCCTCTGTACTGCAACTTGCCTAAACCAGCCATTTCACTGGCTAGTCGGAGGCCTCGCCGGAATAAGTGTTGGAGCAACTTGGGTTATTTTACGCGCCTTAGTAATAAAACTCGCCCCGGAAGACGAACTCGGTGAAGCTTTCGGGTTATTTAACCTGATTACTTACGCTTCAGGAATAGTTGGTCCTGTGTATTGGGGACTTATACTTTTATATTTTACGAGGTTTGGAAGCGCAGGGTACCGCTTTTCTTTTTTCAGTCTGGTTTTGTTTTTTATAATAACTATTGTTCTTCTTTTAAAAATGGACAATAAATCTTCCCGAAAAAAATATTAAATAAGAATTTCAAAATCTCTGCCAAGAGCCATATTTCCTATAACTACTTTCGGGTTACGCTTTTTGCGGCGGAATAATATGTACGTCGCGTTGAGGAAAAGGTATTCTGATCTTTTTTTCTTTAAACATTTTGTCTACCGCAAAGTTTAATTCGCTTTTCACGGTAAAGCGGCTATTTGGTTCATTTGTCCACACAAAAAGGTCAAAGACTAAAGAACTTTCGCCAAATTCTTCAAACCAAACGTACGGTTCCGGCATAGTTAACACTTTAGAATGATTCACAGCAACTTCAAGTAACGAACTTTTAACAAGATCTATATCCGTACCGTACGCGACTCCAACTGTTATTTTTAAACGTATCAGTTTATCTGTATAACTCCAATTTATAATTTGTTTATTCATAAAATCAGCGTTGGGTATAATAACTGAAATATTATCAAACGTATCAATAACCGTGCTCCTCGCTTTTATGGCCCGCACCCGTCCGGGAAGTTCATTAACTTCAATATAATCACCCACTTTTACGGGGCGTTCTACCAACATCACTAATCCGCTTATAAAATTTTTAGCTATGTCTTGCAACCCAAACCCGATACCAATACCAACCGTACCGGCAAAAATTGTAAAAGCGGCTAATTCTATTCCTAAAGCCCCTAGCCCTATCAAAAGGCCGGCTGTCAGCATTAAATATTTTATAATTACGGAAAAGGTATACTGAACACTTTCATCCAAATGTATCTTTTTATATAAACTCTTTCTCAATAGTTTGTCTAAAATCTGGGCGGTAGCAATAAAAACCCAAACAATAAACGCAGATTTTAAAAGAATCCAGACAGATATATTTAAATTTCCCAAAACAAAAAAAGGTTTTTGCGCGATTTCTTGCAAATATTGTATGGTTTCCTTCCGAATTCCAAAAATTTCAACGATCAAATAAATACCAAAAATAACCATCCCGCAAAACAATAGGATATCTTCTGCCAACGGTTCCTGTGAAACATGTTGTACTTCTTTCCTAACCATACACATTATTTTATGTACGGCCTTATACAGTAAATAAAAAACCGCAAGTAGAATTATTATAAAAATCAGGCGATACGCCAAATAAATTGAGAGTTCCCTGTATCCAAATAGCGACAACCCGAAACAACCCGCTGAAATTGCCACTGCCACAAAAGAAATATTGCGAATTACTTTAACCCAAAATGCCGTGTAACTATTTTGCGCCGCCCCCGGTTTTTGCTTTATTTTCCGCGCCGCGAAAGATAACCCCAAAAATACCGAAAATAGCATTATAACCGTTATAACATCATTGAAATTCAAAGAATACGGTTTTGCTATTAATAGCCTTTGGCGCAAAATATCCCACCGTTTTTGAGCCAAAATTTCTAAATACTCTTCCGCAATCTCTATTTGTATATCAACAAAAGATATTCTCTCCCTGATAAGGTCAACTTCTGACTGCGCCCCATTTAACCTAATTTCATTAGCCTTTATCGACCGCTTAACAACACCGTCTTCATCCCCTCTCAGTTCTACAAGCATTTTCTGAGCGGATATTTCTTTTTCTACGGCCCTTATTTCCATCTCTATTAACGGAATCTTTTGTTCCAGAAAAGCCTTTTCTCTCAGACCGTCCTTTAACACGGTGTTCATTCTTCCGCGTTCCGTTCTTATGTCTTTCAGAGCGATATCTTCATTGTCAAGAATGTAAAGCTTTCTCGCTATTACGGCAATCGCGTGTTCATACGCCTGTATTTTTTCTTCAATAGCGCTTTCTCGGGCTTCTATTACCTGCTGTTTTTGCTCTAAAGCTTTAAGCTGAGTTTTTACAGCTTTTTTTGTTCTTAATGACCCGGTTTCTTTTTTTTCGATTTCATCTTTTTCTTTTTCTATTTCATCCTTTTCTTGAGCCAACTCAGCAGATACTTTATCTATCCCATTTTTCTCATCCTTTATTTTCCCTAACTCTGGGAGCATCTTTTCCGCTCCCTTTGCCTGTTTTTTTACGTTTTCAGCGGAAACAATTTTTTCTTCGTTAGAATTGTTTTCTTGCGAAAATACAATTGATGCGGATAAGACAAACATCAAGGTGCTTACTAAAAGAATTTTTTTCATATCATCCCCGCTTTTTGGTTTTTCAAAACCATTTTTTCCGTTTAAACGCGATAAGTAGTGAAATTCCTATTACAAACATCCCTCCTAAAACTATAAAATAACCATAACGCCATTCTAACTCCGGCATATATTTAAAATTCATACCGTAAATCCCGGCAACAAAAGTAAGCGGAATAAAAATACTGGCAAAAATCGTCAGCACTTTCATAACCTCATTCATTTTATTACTAAGACTTGAAAGATAAATATCTAGTAGGCCCGAAATTAAATCACGAAAAGTCTCAACCGTATCTATAACCTGAACGGCATGGTCATAAACATTCCTCAAATATATAATAGTTGACTCTTTTATTACTGATGACTCGCCTCGTGTTAACGCGCTAATAGCTTCCCTTAAAGGCCAAATTGCTTTACGCAAAAAAATCGCGTCACGTTTAAGGTTTTGAAGCGTCTGCAAGACTTGCGAAGAAGGTCTTTTTATGAGAGTTTCCTCTATTTTTTCAACCTTTTCACCTAATGCTTCAAGAATTGAAAAATAGTTATCAACAACAGCGTCTATGAGGGAATACGCTAAATAATCTGATCCTTTTTGCCTTATTCGACCCTTGGCGGTCCTTATTCTTTCTCTAACCGTTTCAAAAACGTCCCCCGTTCTCTCCTGAAAAGAAATAACAAAATTTTCTCCGACTATTAAACTAATCTGTTCGGAAACAATTTCGCCTGGCACATTTCCCGTATAAAGCATTTTAATTACTAAAAAAACATATTCGCCAAAATCTTCAAATTTTGGACGCTGGGCAGTATTCATTACGTCTTCCAAAGCAAGTGGATGTATTTTAAAATGGTCGCCGATTTTTTTTACCACATCAACATTATGCACTCCGTCTATATTTATCCAGCTTATCAAAGGGCTGTCTTTAAACTCAAAAACGTCCTCAATGTTTTTAAACTCTTTTTCTTCAAACCGTTCAGCATCATAATCTATTACGGTGATTTTCACCTTCTCTACTTTCTTTTCACCGATATGTACAAGCGTTCCGGGAAGCATACCGGATTTTTTCGATACTCTTTTAATATACTTTGGCATCTTTCCTCCATTTTTTTTAAAATCGTAGCTAGCATATATTCCTTATTAGCGGATAACTTTTTTAGAAACATTCCTTTCAAAATACATCATACTTAACTATATATAATGTACCGCGTTTAATCAACTGTTTTTGCGTATTTTAAATATTATTGACCAGTCCGTGTAAAACACAGTTTTTCGGAAAGTTGCATTAAAGAAAACTTTTGGGTGAAACTCAAAAATCCAATTTTATTTTAAGTCCTATGACATTATTATATGTCCACACTTTATCTGAACTTTTATTGAATTCGCAAAGATAAAAAATGTCTGATTTAAGGTGTTCCATTAACTTGGCCTTTATCCCAGAATAAAGACGGTTGCGCGTAATCCTGTCTCCA
>JBDRBQ010000054.1:0-2208 GCA_043822625.1 Candidatus Omnitrophota bacterium
ATGGCGGAGGGGGTGGGATTCGAACCCACGTGCCCAATAAAGGACTCACGGTTTTCGAGACCGGCCCGTTGTAACCGCTTCGGTACCCCTCCATAAAAATAGTACATAGTCGTTAGTTAATAGTTAATCAATATTAAGACGTTATTTGCCGCTGTGATAACAATTTGATTTTTAATGCAACGTCCGTACAGTCCGTAAATAGCGCCTATCATCGCGAAACAAACGCTCCACATAACCTCAACCGAAACACTTGCCCGCCTGCCGAAGGCATGGCCCGCCCATGGTAGAGGCTTCGTGTCCTTAGCCGAAAAACGTAATCCTCGTATAGGAAAACGATACCATGATATTCAAAAACTATTCACCATTCCTGCCCGCGGCAGGCACTATTGAACTATTCACTAAATTGTTATCCCATGAATTTCATTAATTTCTTTATCATTGCCAACGGTATTTTATACGGCGGATATTTCATGGCGGGGTCTATAAAAAACGCCCTTTTTACCACACTTTTTTTGTGCGAAAAAGTATCAAAACTCCATTTCCCCTGATACTTTCCAATACCGCTGTCACCTACGCCGCCAAAAGGAAGATGTTTATTTTGTATATGCGCCATGGTATCGTTTATATTTACATCGCCCGCTGAAGTTTCCTTTAATATTTTATCCTGTTTTTCTTTATTTCGGGAGAAAAAATACAATGCCAAAGGTTTTGCCCCTTTATTGATATCGGCAATGACTTCATCGAGATTATCGTATTCCATTACCGGCAAAACCGGCCCGAATATTTCCTCCCGCGTTATTTTAGCATCCGGCGGAATATTGTCAACTATAGTCGGCGCGATATATAATTTTTCGGCATTGGTCTCACCACCGCACACAATGTTTCCTTCTTTTAAAAGTTCGCTGACGCGCAAAAAATGTTTCTCGTTAACGATTCTGGCGTAATCAGGGCTTGTGAAAGGGTCTTTGCCGTAAAACTTTTCTATACACTTTATCATAGCCTGTATTAATTTTTGCTTTACCGATTTATGCGCTATTAGATAATCGGGAGATATACAGCTTTGCCCTGCGTTAAAAAATTTACCCCAACAAATTCTCTTTGCCGTTTTTTCAATATCTATATCTTCATCAACTATGCAGGGGCTTTTGCCGCCAAGCTCTAAAGTTACCGGTGTCAGATTTGTTGCCGCCGCCATTGCAACTATTTTTCCAATCGCGGTACCGCCGGTAAAAAATATATAATCAAATTTTTGTTCCAACAACATCCGGGCCTCTTCAACGCCACCTTCTATCGCTTTAATATACCGGGACTCAAAACACCTGGTTATAATATCAACTATAACCCGCGCTGTATGCGGCGCGTATTCAGAAGGTTTTACCACCACGCAATTGCCCGCCGCCATGGCTCCTACAAGAGGCGACATAGCAAGTTTAAAAGGATAATTCCACGGAGCGATAATCAACACGCTTCCGTAAGGCTCGGCGTAAATATAACTTTTCGCCGGAAAGAGCATTAACGGCGTCGGTGTTTTTAAAGGTTTCGCCCATCGCCTGATATTTTTTACAGCAATGTCAATATCGTTAATAACGTCCGATACTTCAGCCACATAAGCTTCCATTTCCGGCTTGCCCAAATCGGATCTCAACGCATCCAGAATTTCTTTTTCGTTTTCTATGATAGTTTTTCTTAAAATTTCAAGCTGTCGAACGCGAAAAGAAATATCTTTAGTAACACAGGTAAGAAAAAACTTCCGCTGAACATTCGCGATATCGAAAAACTCTTCTTTAGCCATTTTAAACTTTCCTTAATAGGATTACGCCAAATTAAATTCTTTTATAATCCTGCTAAACATTTCCTGGGACTGCCAATACAAACCATGGCTTTCGATGGCAAATTCGGAACCGAGAACTCTGCGTATTTTTATTTTATCCGAAAAATCCAGCTCAATGTTTTCTAAACCCTTATACACATCAAGATGTCCGCTTACCGGATCAGGCTTAGTCCAGAAATTGAGCCACTTCATATCATCGAAATATTGATGAACGCCGTTTTCAAGAGTTTCAGTGTCAACATTAACCCGCTTAAAACCGTGTAGCTGCGATATAATCGCGTAACGAAACGCCTGTTCTTTTTGATTAACTTTTTCATCGAAGAAAAACGCGATTTTATCGAGCGGAGAACCGAACGTTACCAGCCCTTTTATTTTCG
>JBDRBQ010000055.1:0-22210 GCA_043822625.1 Candidatus Omnitrophota bacterium
TGTTAATTTATCATAATTCGGTTGTAAATAATCCTATCGGTTTAAACGATTCTGGGATTTATAGGTTATATTTTTAATAATGTATTTTTTTATTTTGTAATGATTAATTATATCGGACAGGCACAGGGGCCTGTCCCTACATATTTTATTATTTTATTTTTTCTCATAACAATTATTAGACGTATTATCCCATTTTTGTTATTCAATCTATAGTAGTTAATATTTAAATTATTATATCTTTGTGGGTATATATTTGTCAACATAAAATAGAGCAAGGAGTTAGGCATAAAAATATTCCTTGACGCGATGTCTTAACGACCATATAATATCACAAAAAGCGTAGTATCCCCAATCTGATAATGGAGCGAAATAAACAAAGAAACATTTTTAAAAAATTTGCCTGTTCAAAAAAATATTTCCGATTGGCAGGTAAAGCAGGCCGAAGATGCCTTGGGGTTATATTTTGATTATTTTCTAAAAGAGGGGAGTAATCCTAAAGAATCGTGCGGCGCAAAAACTAATATTGAGAATTTGACAACATTTATTAGGAAAGCCCGGCAGATATTAAGGCTTAAGCATTATTCATATCGTACCGAACGATCCTATATAGACTGGATACGGAGGTTTTTTCATTACATCTATGAGATAAAAAATAAAAATAGCGAACAGAAAAATTTAAACGCGCGGGACATCAGAGATTATCTGACGTTTTTAGCGGTAAAACGGAATGTTTCATCTTCGACGCAAAATCAGGCTTTTAACGCGCTGTTATTTTTATTCCGCAATGTGCTGAATATAGAAGTGGCTGACCTTGACAAAACTGTCAGGGCGAAACGCGGGCCGAAATTGCCGGTGGTATTGAGTGAAGCTGAAGTAAAGAAGTTATTTAAATACGCTAAGGGTAAGAAATTATTGATGATGCAATTACTATACGGAGCCGGTTTGCGATTGATGGAATTGCTTCGTTTGCGTGTGCAGGATGTTGATTTTGAAAATGATTTTATTGTGGTGCGTGCCGGTAAAGGCGACAAACTATTTTACATTATCGCGGACTTTAAGTATTTGGCTTTGAGGGTCTTTAATGTTATAATGCTTTCAGATGTAAAAACTTGATTTTTAAGAAAGGGTGAAAAGAATTATGAAGTTTATCGATACTTTGAAATCCCGAAATGGACGCCCCATTAATTTTAGGAAAATAGAACCGCGAATAGAAAAATTCTGCGGAAAATTTAATATTGTATTGATGTATATTTTTGGTTCTTATGCTTTGGGGAACGCGGGGAAAATAAGTGATTTGGATGTAGCTGTTTTGTCTGAAAAAGGAATAAATTTAGATAAAACACTTATTTTAATTGAGGAGCTTCAAAAAATTTTCGCTGAAGAGGCTGTAGATTTTGTTGATTTAAAATTGGCCCCTCTTACTTTAATTCACCGCGTATTAAAAGAAGGCAGGTGTTTGTATGCCCAAAGCCTTGAAGTGAAAATAGAATTCGAAACTAAAAAAGAAAGCCTTTATTATGACACTGCTTTTTTAAGAAAAGAACACTTTGAGGCTATGAAGAGGAGGATTAGAAATGGTTCCTTTGGGTATAGATAGGGAAAAAATGATGCTTCAATTAGAACGGTTGGAAGAGCACTTGGAAAGACTGCTCAAAATTCGCGCGAAACTACAGGCCTCAAAAGATGATACTTTTTTTAGCGCGGCGGAAAGATTGTTGCAAGTATCCATCGAGGACTGTCTTAATATAGGTAATCATATAATTTCCGGTTTGGGGTTAAGGCGGCCGGATACGTATCGTGAGATTTTTTCAAGGTTAAAAGAAGCCAAAATAATTTCCGGAAAAATAGGAGACGCCATGGAAGGGTTGGCTTCTTTTCGTAACAGGTTAGTGCATTTATATTGGAAAGTAAGCAATGAAGAAATTATGGAAAAATTAGAAGATATTGATGTTTTAAAAAAATTTGTTGCGCAAATTAGTAAATATGTCGAAAACAACTAAACAGAGGTGAATAATGAAATGACAGCGGAGAGACAACGTATAAAAAAACAAAAAGGTGATAGCGGGCGCCTGCGTATAGGTGATGATTGGAACGCTATTACTATTATCGCGCTTTCCCAAAATAATCCATTAAAGGCTATTGCGGAGTTTGTGGAAAACAGCATTGACGCGGAGGCTAAACACATCACTATTATCAGGGGTAAAGAGAAAGGACTTCCTTATCTTAAAATTGCCGACGATGGCAATGGTATCCCGTGTACCGATGAGGGAGTGCCGGATTTTAAATATGTGGCTACTCATATTTGTGATTCTTTAAAACGCCGCCTTAAAGAGCAGGGGATTAAGAATATTCAGGGTGAGTTTGGTATCGGGCTTTTGAGTTTCTGGACGGTGGGGCATAAACTTACTATGATTTCTTCGGGGAAAGACGGCAAGGTCTATCAAATGGAAATGGGGAAAGGCCATCCCGGTTATACAATTATTCCCCGTTCCCGTTTGTTTCCCGTCGGGGGAACACAATTAACTATTTCTCCTCTGCTGGCCGGTATTCGTCAGTTGAGCGGTGAAAAAATGCAGAGATTTCTTTCTTCAGAATTAAGAGACCGCATTCGTCACTCGGGAGTGAAAATTAAAATTATAGACAGATCCGCGCGCGCCGAATTTGACGTCATGCCCCGCAGATACTCAGGCCGGCTTTTACATAATCTGTCTAAAATTACCACTTCTCTGGCGGATATTTATATGGAACTATATCTTAATGAAAAAAGCGCTGAAAATCATATTAGTTTATTTCGTTCAGGCACGCGGGTTTTACCTTCTGTGACTGTATTGGATGAATTTCAGGATGAACCATGGACATCCGGTTACTTTCAGGGAATTATCGATGCTCCTTTTTTGCATTTAACACCGGGGACACGGGACGGCATTATCCATGATGAGCGTTTTTCTATGTTGTGCAGGGCGCTTTTGCCGGTCAAAGAACAGCTTCAAACCGTTGCCGCCGAACAGGATAAGGCCGAAGAAGAACGTATGAGCAAGAATATTTTGCGCTCCGTGCAAAAAGCGCTTCGCGGTGCTATTCTGGATTTGCCGAAAGAGGAGTATGATTGGTTCGAAATTTATGAAAAAGGACGGCGCGGATTTGATCTTAGAGACGGCAGAGAAGCTGATATTTCCGGCAGAGATGGAAGAGTAATGCCGGTTGATGAAGATGCCTTTGAAGAAAATATAGAAGAACGCCAGAAAAAATTTTTTGAGTTTGCAGGGCCTTTATTTTCCGCGCGCGTACGTCCGGCCTCGGCATTGGTTGAAACTGGCAAAACAAAATCCTTACGCGCGATTGGTTCGGATAGGAAAAAACAGCAGGTTGAAGAAAATCTTTCCTTTGAATGGGAAATTGCCGAAGGCGCGGGTGAGTTGGATAAGCGGGATGGCGAGATAGTAATTTTTAAAGCTCCGGAAGAACCCGGTTTAACTAAAATTAAACTCAGCGTTAAACAGGCGGATATTGTTTGTGAGGCCGAAGCTGTAATGACCATCGTAGAGAATTTGATTAAACCTTCCGCCGGCGGCACTGAATTTTCCAAAGGTTTACCGGGATATACCTTGGAAAGCTCTGCGGCACATTTGTGGCGGTCGCGTTATGACAATAAACGTAATATTATCGTCATAAACAGCGGGCACAGGGATTTTATTTATGCCGGCAGGCAAAAGGTCAGAAAACTGCGCTACATTTGCAGGTTATTCGCAAAAGAGCTGATTTATCATAATTTTACCGGACAGTCCGCGGAGCAATTATTGGAGCGGATGGTAGAATTGTCTTTATATACGGAGGAGAATTTGAGGTAGTTAATTTTTAGCCGTTTATTCCAAAATTCCAAACCCGCATTGGGAAAAAAGTTATATCTTTTTTATGCGTTTTAGCATTGTTTTGTAAACTTTATCATTCCGTCGCGTACCGCTTTTTAAGACTAAAATTTCGCGATTGTATTTATTTTATAATATGGATTTTTAGAAAAGCGTGATATAATTTTATTCGGAATAAAAACATAATATAAAAAATGAAATCGGCAAAGCATGGAAAAAATATTTCGGCAAACGTTGAAAACATTACCCCTTTCGGGATATGGTTGTTCGTAAAAGGAGAAGAATTTTTTTTAACGTATGAAGAATACCCTTATTTTAAAAACAAGCCTATTAAAGATATACAAAATGTGAAATTATTGCATGATTTTCATTTGCGGTGGCCTGAATTGGACGTAGATCTTGAAATCGATAATCTTAAAAATTCCCAAAAGTATCCTCTGAAATATGAACAGCGTAAGAAGCATTAAACCCATTGCACACCTCGGAGGTGTGCAATGGTATATTTAATACCTATCAGTACAATTATTATATTGAACATAAATAAAGAACCCCGCAGTAAGCCGCGAAGTATCAAAACGATACCATTTATTTTTCCCCTCACCCCCGTATTAAGACGGGACAGGCCCAACTCTCTCCCGCGATATGGGGAGAGGGTATACATGAGGACGTAGCAAGCTACAAAGAATCTCCAAGTTAAAATAATTATTTACAAAGCATATTGATGGTTATAGAATTGTATGAGAAAAAGATCCCCTTTCCGTGCGCCCCAGGGGAGCACGGAAAGGTTTTGATTATAAAGGCGTTGGAATAAGATGAAAAAGAATAAAAAAATAAGAGTTGCCGTAACCTGCGGGGACGCGGCGGGGATTAGTTACGAAGTTGTGTTTAAGGCGCTGGCGCGGCTTTTGAAAGAAAAAATTCCGGCCCGTTTTCTAGTAATAGGCGATTGGCCGGTCGCGCGATGGACGCTTCAAAATTGCGGATTAAATCTAAAACCGCGCCTGATTAAAGATATAAAAAAAAGCGCGACTAAACAAGGCACGATAGATTTTATAGATATGGGTTTAGTTAAAACTTTTTCTCCTGAAGAGGCCGGACACCCTCAATTTCTTTTCGGTAAAGCCAGTCTTAAATATATCGAGAAAGCCTATGAACTTATAAAAGAGGGAAAGGCCGATTGTCTTGTGACTTCGCCTGTTAATAAAAAGGCAGTTTGTTTGTATAAGAAAAATTTTACGGGGCATACCGAATTTCTGGCTGGTATTTCAGGAACGAAAAAAATAGCCATGATGATAGGCGGAGATAGAATTAAGGTTACACTGGTAACAAGGCACATTCCGCTGAATATGGTTACCTGTAAGCTTAACGCTCATGAAATATTATCGGCGGCGAGATTGACTAATGAACATTTGATTAAGTTTTGCCGGATTGAAAATCCAAAAATAGCGCTTTGCGCTTTGAACCCTCATGCCGGTGAAGAAGGTGTTTTGGGTGGTGAAGAGAATGAAATTATTATACCGGCCGCGGAGCGTGCCCGCGCCGAAAAAATCAATTTAATCGGCCCTTTGCCGGCGGATTCGGTTTTTGAAAAAGCATATCGCAAAAAATTCGACGCGGTTATTTGTCTTTATCATGATCAGGGGTTGATTCCTCTTAAGATGATTGAAAGAGAAAAAGCAGTTAACATAACTTTAGGGCTTCCTTTTATAAGGACAAGCCCGGCGCACGGTACAGCCTATGATATCGCCTGTAAAAATAAAGCGGACAGTAGTTCTTTTTATTTCGCGGTAAAAAAGGCTGTTGAAATGGCAAAATAGTGAATAGTGTGGATAGTGGATAGTGGATGGTGGATGGTGGATGGTGGATAGTGTGGATAGTGGATAGTGTGGATAGTGGATAGTGAATGGTGGATAGTGAATAGTGAATAGTGAATAGTGAATAGTGGATAGTGGATAGTGAATAGTGAATGGTGGATAGTGGATAGTGGATAGTGGATAGTGGATAGTGAATGGTGGATGGTATAAAAAACAGTGATGATGACAGAAAATCAAAGTTTTAGTAAATCTCAAATTGTTCAGCTTAGCCGTCAATATTCTTTCAGCCCGAATAAAAAACTCGGGCAGAATTTTTTAATTGATAAAAATATTACGGATAAAATTATAGAGGCTGTATCTCCGGCGCCGAAAGACGTGTTTTTGGAAATTGGTGCCGGGCTGGGGGCTTTGACTTTGCCTTTCGCGGGGTTGGGCGCGAAACTTACTGCCTTTGAAATTGATAAAAAACTATATCATGTTCTCAGCGAAAAGACGGCGAATTTTAAAAACGTCAGATTATTGCATCAGGATTTTCTGGAGTTCGATTTTAAAGGATTTTCAAAGACAAAAAGGGCGCGTGTCGTGGGTAATATTCCTTATTATATTACTTCGGTGATTATCGAAAAACTGGCTCAGCATAAAGAATGTGTTGAGGATATTCACTTGATGGTACAAAAAGAATTTGCCGCGAGATTAACCGCCACACCCGCCGCCGGAAAGGATTATTCTTCCATTACATTATTTGCCAATTATCATTTTTCGATTGAGAAATTATTTATGGTAAGGAAAGGCTGTTTCTGGCCCGCGCCGGATGTGGATTCGGTTTTTTTGAGAATGAAGAAACACAAGGATGCTTTGGTTAAGGTAAAAGATGAACAAATTTTATTCAGCATTATACGCGGCGCTTTTAACCAGAGACGCAAGACTATTTTTAACAGCCTTTCGTCATGCGTGGATATCTGCGAGGACAAAGAAAAATTAAAACTTGTATTCGATAAAGCTGGAATTTCTCCTTCATTAAGAGCGGAAAATCTAAGGCTCGAAGATTTTGTCAAATTGGCGAATATTATTAGCCAGAGAAATGTTAAGCTAAACCGATGGAACAAGGTAAAAAGCTTGATGAAGAGATAAAGATCTTAAAGGAATAGGGTATGAGGTTTAAAATATTTATCAGCAGTGTTCAAAAAGAATTTAAGGATGAGCGCAAAGCGTTGAGGGATTATATACATGGCGACGCGTTATTGAGAAAGTTCTATGAGGTTTTCATCTTTGAGGATTTGCCGGCAAGCGATCGACGCGCGGATGAAGTTTATTTAGACAAAGTAAAATCAAGCGATATTTATCTTGGGTTATTCGGCAGTGAATATGGGGTTGAGGACAGCGGTGGGATTTCTCCGACGCGCAAAGAGTTTCTATTGGCGGCTAAACTCGGAAAACCGCGGCTGATTTTTATTAGAGGTGATAATGATTCAAAACGGCATCATAAAATGCTTGATTTAATTCGATTGGCCGGTGATCAATTAATCCGGCGTCGTTTTAATACATATTCGGAATTGCAGACAGCCGTTTACGCTAGTTTAGTAAACCATCTTTTTGTGGCCGGTAAAATTGCGGAAGGTCCTTTTGACGCTACAGTATGCCGGAAAGCAGGGATATCTGATATTTCAGAGGACAAAATCCGCTGGTTTCTTTCCCGCGCGCAGAGCGCGCGTAGTTACGCTTTGGCAGCGAATACCTCTGTTATCGATGTATTAACACATTTAGATTTACTTGATCACGGCAGACCTAATCACGCGGCAATCTTATTGTTTGGAATTAAACCTCAGCGTTTTCTTATTACTTCAGAGGTAAAATGCATGCATTTTCATACTCTGGAAAAGCGTAAACCGATTCCATCGTACCAAATTTATAAGGGAACGCTTTTTGATTTGGTCGATCAGGCAGTTGATTTTGTTATGTCAAAATTAAACCGTTCGATAGGAACCCGCGCGAAAGGACCACAGGCGCCTGTTGAGTATGATATCCCCGAGGAAGTGGTCGCGGAGGGGATTGTTAACGCGATAGCCCATCGTGATTATATAAGTAATGCGAGCGTTGAAGTTCAGCTATTTCCTGACCGTTTAGAAATTTGGAATCCCGGCACTATTCATCCTCCCTTAACTTTGGAAAAATTACTTTTGCCTCATGCCAGCCAGCCGAACAATCCGTTGATTGCCGAGCCTTTATTTTTGACCAAATATATCGAGAAGGCCGGCAGTGGAACAGTTGATATGATTAATCGGTGTATTAGCGCCGGTATACGCGGGCCTGAATTTAAGATAGATGGAGGTTTTTTTGTTTTAACAGTATGGCGGAAACAGGCCAAAGGACAGCCGGAGTCACGGCCAGAGTCGGGACCAAGTCGGGGCCAATTTGGGATTAACTCATCGACCCAGTCGCCGACCCAGTCAAGCGACCCAGTTATCAGGCTGTTGACTGTTTTGGTATCAGGGGAAATGTCTTCTTCCCAGCTACGCGAGAGTTTAAATATTAAACATCGTCCGACATTTAGAGCTAATTATTTGCATCCGGCCGTGAATAAAAAATTAATTGAAATGACCATACAGGATAAACCCAATAGCCGATTACAAAAATACCGCCTTACTAAAAAGGGAGCGGAGTTTTTGAATAAAAAAGGGTAAAACCATAGTTATAATATTACAACTATGCTAATTGAGAGTGTGTCAAAACAGTCGGAAATAATGTTACAATTTATTGGACGCTTAAAGAAAGTATTCAAGCAAAATTACGAGTTATGGTTAAACGCATTTTGAGAAAATATGGATATCCGCCGGACAAACAGAAAAAGGCAACAGAAACTGTTCTTGAACAAACTGTATAGTTTGACTTTTATTTTAATCTGTGTTATTTTTTTGGTAAGTTAGAGAGGTAAAATAAGATGGAAATTGACGTTAAATATGTTGCCAAGTTGGCGAAGATAGAATTAACTGAGGAACAGACCGGGAAATTCCAGAAACAGTTTGAGAATATATTGAGTTACGTGGATAAATTAAAAGAAATAGATACCGGCAATGTTCCGCCTTTGAGCCACGCGGTTTCGTTAAAAAATGTTTTTAGAGAAGATAAGGCAAAAGCTTCTCTTGAAATCGAAGAGACGTTCAGTAACGCTCCTCAAAGAAAAGGTAATTTTTTCAAAGTTCCGAAGGTTATAAAATGAAAGAAATTTTCCAAGAAACAATTCATGAATTACTCGAAGATTTAGAATCCCAAAAAGTCGCGGCGCAAGATGTGCTTATGTCTTTAAAGCAAAGAATAGATACTTGCGATAAAAAGGTTCATGCCTACGCGCATTTGCCTGAGATAAAAGAGAATAAAGACGCCGAAAGCCTGCCGTTGAAAGGCATACCTATCGCGCTTAAGGATAACATCTGCGTTAAAGGTGAATTGACTACCTGCTGTTCTAAAATTCTCGACGGATTCAGACCTCCTTATGACGCGGGGGTGGTCGCGAAATTGAAAGAGCAAGGTGCTGTAGGTTTCGGTAAGACCAATATGGATGAATTTGCTTTTGGTTCGTCCTGCGAAACGTCCTTTTACGGGCCTACAAAAAATCCGTGGGATTTAGAAAGAATACCCGGCGGTTCAAGCGGTGGTTCTGCGGCGGCAGTGGCGGCGGACGAAGCTATCGCGGCACTTGGTTCCGATACCGGCGGTTCGATTAGACAGCCGGCGGCTCTTTGCGGTGTTGTCGGTTTTAAGCCCACTTACGGCAGGGTTTCAAGGTATGGCTTGATTGCCTTTGCGTCGAGCTTAGACCAAATTGGGCCTTTATGTAAGGATGTGCAGGATACAGCCATTATGCTGAACGCGATTTGCGGCCGGGATGAAATGGATTCCACGTCGGTTGATTTGCCTGTGCCGGATTTCAGGCGCGCTCTTGTGAAAGACGTGAAGAAAATTAAAATAGGAATTCCAAAAGAATATTTTATAGAAGGATTAAATAAAGAAGTAAAAGAAGCAGTGTTAAAAGCGGTAGACATTTTAAAAGAATTGGGGGCGGAAGTTGTGGATGTTTCCCTGCCGCATACTGAATTTGCCGTCGCTGTTTATTATATAATCGCGACTTCCGAGGCAAGTTCCAATTTGGCGAGATTTGACGCGGTTAAATACGGGTACAGGGCGTCTGCCGCCGATTTGTCCCAAATGTATTATAAAACCAGAGCCGAAGGTTTTGGTGAAGAAGCTAAGAGAAGAATAATGTTAGGTACATATTGTTTAAGTAGCGGCTATTACGACGCGTATTATTTAAAAGCCCAGAAAGTCAGGGCTTTGATTAAAAGAGATTTCGACGAGGCGTTTAGGAAATGCGATTGCGTTATTACGCCTACCACGCCGGCGCCTGCTTTTAAAATAGGGGAAAAAATAAATAATCCGCTTGAAATGTATTTATCGGATATTTTTACCATTCCAGCGAATCTGGCAGGTATACCGGCGGTATCTATTCCATGCGGTTTTACGAGCGCGGACCTGCCGATAGGTCTGCAGATAATGGGCAGGCATTTCGACGAGGAATTACTTTTACGTACGGCATTTACTTTTGAACAAAATACGGATTGGCATAAGAGGAAAACGAATAATTTTTAGGGTATTTTTTATGAAATATGAAGCGGTAATAGGATTGGAAGTACATGTTCAGCTTTTGACCGAGAGTAAGGTTTTTTGCGGTTGCAAAAATGCTTTCGGCGTCGAGCCGAATACGCTGGTATGCCCGGTGTGTCTGGGAATGCCGGGAGCACTGCCGGTGCTTAATAAAAAGGCGCTTGAGTATTCACGAAAAACCGCGCTGGCGCTGAATTGTAAAATCTCAAGCGAGACTAAATTCGACCGTAAAAATTATTTTTATCCGGATTTGCCGAAGAATTTTCAGATTTCTCAATTTGATAAGCCGTTGTCTTACGACGGTTTTCTTGAAGTCGAAACCGGCGGCAAAGAAGAAAAAATCAGGATAAAAAGGGCGCATCTTGAAGAGGACGCGGGCAAGCTGATTCATGAAGGAGATTGTTCTTTGGTGGATTTTAACCGCACCGGCACGCCGTTGCTTGAAATCGTTACTGAACCCAATATCACATCCGCTGAACAGGCCTATAATTATTTAATCAAATTAAAAAGCATATTGCGTTATTTGGGAGTTTCTGATTGCAACATGGAAGAGGGCAGTTTGAGGTGTGATGCCAATGTTTCGATAAGGCCTGAAGGCGAGACTGAATTGGGTGTTAAAGCCGAAGTGAAAAACCTGAATTCTTTTAAGGCTGTTAAAGCCGCTCTTGAATATGAAATCGAAAGGCAAAAGGAAACATTGGAAGAAGGGGCTAAAATAGTTCAGGAAACCCGTCTTTGGGACGCGGATAAATGTAAAACTTTTTCGATGCGTAGTAAAGAAGAGGCGTTTGATTACCGCTATTTTCCCGAACCTGATTTGCCGCTTTTTGTGATTACTGCCGGGGAAGTAGAAGAAATAAAAAAGAGATTGCCTGAACTGCCGGATGACAAAAAAAAGCGTTTTATGGAAGAGTATGGTTTGAGTGATTACGATGCCGGAATTTTGATTCAGGAAATAAGTCTGGCGGATTATTTTGAGGGAACGAATAAGATTTTGAATAACCCTAAAATTATGGCTAATTGGATTACAGGGCCTATTTTTAAAGAAATTAATAAAAGAAAATTGGATATTAAAAATTTAGAAGAAATAATTTCTTCAGAACATCTTGTGAAAGTAATAAATCTAGTTTTAAATGGAAAGATAAATATTACATCAGCTAAAGAAAAAGCAATCCCATGGTTAATGGATGCGTACGAACGAAAAATTTCAGGAGAAGCTGATGAAGAAGTTAGTGTGTGGAAAGTAATTGAAGGCTTAGCTCAAATTTCCGACACAAAAGAGCTTGAGGGCATAGCGCAAAAAGTGATAGAAGAAAATAAAAAATCAGCTCAGGATTATCTTTCCGGCAAACAAAATGCTATAATGTTTTTAGTTGGACAAGTAATGAAGCAGACGAAGGGAAAAGCGAATCCTCAGGTGGTAAGGGATTTGTTGGAAGAAAAAATAAAACAAATATAGTGAATAGTTTAATAGTGAATGGTGAATAGTAAAAGCTTTTAAAAAGCAGCTATTAATAGTTATTTTATAAATAAAAAACGGAGGAATGTAAATGCGTATCAAAAGAGTAGGTTTGTGGATAGGAATTTGTCTTATTTTTCTGGGAACATCTTTTGGGATAGGTTTCTGCAATAAAGAAAATATAATTTCTCAAAAAGAAAAATTATATGAGTCACTCGGAATTTTTACCGATACTATAAGCCTTATCCGCAGTGAATACGTGGATGATGTTGACCCTAAAGATTTGATATGCGGCGCGTTAAAAGGGATGCTTTCTTCTCTTGACCCCTACAGCCAGTTTATGGACCCCGATACTTACAAGGAAATGAAAGTTTCGACGGAGGGAGAATTCGGCGGCGTAGGTATAGAGATTTCAGTTAGAGATAATCTTTTAACCGTTATTACTCCTATTGTCGGGACGCCTGCTTATGAAGCAGGTGTTAAGGCGAATGATAGAATTTTAAAAATAGATGATGAGACCACGAGGGATATTACGCTTATCGGAGCCGTGAAAAAATTAAGAGGAGAGGCGGGAAGCACTGTAAAAATAAGTGTTTTGAGAGAAGGCGCTCAGAAATTGCTGGAATTTAATATAGTAAGAGCGATTATAAAAATAGAAAGCGTCAAAGAGCCTAAAGTGCTTAAAAATTCGATAGGATATATAAAATTGGTCGAATTTCAGGAACACAGCACAAAAGATTTCGAAGACGCGCTTATGAATTTGGAAAATCAGAATATCAAAGGCTTGATTCTCGATTTGAGAAATAACCCCGGCGGTCTTTTAAACGTGGCTGTTGAGATATCCGATTTTTTTCTGCCGGAAGGTAAAGAGATAGTATCAACTAAAGCCAGAGACGCTCAGCAAAATCTTATTTTTAAATCCCGCAAGTACCCGGCTCATCTTGATTATCCTATGGTGGTTTTGGTAAACGAGGGCAGTGCGTCGGGTTCTGAAATTGTGGCAGGAGCGCTCAGAGATAATAAAAGAGCTATATTGCTGGGTACTAAAACTTTTGGTAAAGGTTCGGTGCAGACAGTAATTCCTTTACCGGACGATTCTGCCGTAAGGTTAACTACCAGTAAATATTACCTTCCCAACGGGGAATGTATCCATGAACAGGGGATTGTGCCGGACGTGGAAGTAAAAGAAGATGATTATGTTGTCAGAAAAGAGGATGATTCGATTTTCGATCATATAGAAGAATCTGAAGTAGTGGACAAAAAAGAAGAAGTTTATGATGTCCAGCTTGACAGAGCGGTTGATTTATTAAAGGGTCTTATAGCGTATAAAGAATATTTTTCTGCCGGTGAAGAGGCGAAAAATTAAATCTTCGTAAAAATAAAATGAAAACTTATGTTAAAGTTATTCTTGTAATTTTGCTCGCGGCGGGATTGTTGTTCTTTGTTAAAAAATATTTTTCAGGGATCGAACACGCGGAAAAAGCATGTCCCCCTGTCAGGCAAAAAGCAAGAATAGCTTTGGTGCTGGATGACTGGGGATATAATTTAAAGAACGTAAAGCTTTTGAATAAAATAAAACAGCCGATTACATTAAGCATATTACCGCACTTGCCGTATTCCAAAAGAATAGCTCTTTCTTCAGCGAAAGAAGGCCGGCGTGAGGTTATAGTACATCTTCCTCTGGAATCTTATGAACATAAAAATATGGAACAAGATACTATTTGCCGCGGCATGGATGATAACCAGATAAAAAAGATTTTTAATTCGGCTGTTTTGAGTGTTCCCGGCGCGAGGGGTGTTTCCAATCACATGGGGTCTAAAGTTACCGAAGATAAAAATGTGATGGCTGTGATTTTTGGACTGATGAAAGAAGAGGGATTTTTTTTCTTAGACAGCTTAGTTACTACGAAAAGCGTTTGTGAAGAAGTGGCAAGTAAAGCGAAAATTAAATTTGCCCAAAGAGATGTTTTTTTAGATAATGTAAATGATGAAGCTTGTATTGAACAGCAGTTTGAAGAATTGGTTGAAACGGCTAAAGCGAATGGTGTTGCCGTGGGTATAGGTCATGATAGAGAACTTACGTTGAAAGTTCTTAATGAAGTAATGGAAAGTTCGGCACACGACGGGATAGAATTTGTGTATCTTTCCGAGGTGGTGCGGTAATGCTTGTTTTAGGAATCGAGACTTCTTGTGATGAAACAGCCTTGGCATTGGTAAAAGGAGGAAAGGACATTGTTGCCGAGACAGTGGCCTCAAGCCTTTCGTTGCATAAAAAGTTCGGTGGTATTATTCCTGAAATCGCGAACAGGCATCATCTTGAATATATAATCACAGAACTTCACAAAACATGCGCCTCGATAGACGGTAAATTAGATAAAATAGAATTAATAGCGGTAACGCATGGGCCGGGGCTGGTTGGTTCGCTTTTAATTGGAATGAGTTGCGCCAAGGCTCTTTCACTTTGTCTGGGGGTTGACTTAATAGGGGTTAATCATTTAAAAGCGCATCTTTATTCAGGGCTGATGCAAAAAAAGGATAAATTTCCTTTTATAGGATTAGTTGTTTCCGGTGGACACACACTTTTGGTGAAAGCGCGGGATTATCTTGATTTTCAACTGCTTGGACAAACGAGAGATGACGCGGTTGGAGAAGCCTATGATAAAGTTGCCAAAATTTTAGAAATGGGTTATCCCGGCGGGCCGGTTATCGATAAGTTGGCGAAAGAAATTTCTTTAAAAGATTGCGCGAAATTCAGCCGGCCTTTTTTAAGTAAAAATTCACTCGATTTTAGTTTCAGTGGTATAAAAACGGCGGTTTTGTATTATTATAGAGAAATGGCGGCTAAGAAAAAAATTACGAAAAACGATAAGGCAAAGATAGTCGCCGGTTTTCAGGAAGCGGTAACAGATGTGCTGGTTTATAAAGCCGTTAACGCGTGCCGGATGACAGGCATTAAAAAACTTGTCATAGGCGGCGGGGTAAGCGCTAATTCCCGCTTGAGAGAAAAAATGAATGCCGAGGCATCCAAAAATTTGATAGAAGTGATTTTTCCGCCGATGAATCTTTGTATAGATAACGCGGCGATGGTGGCGGGCTTGGGCTATCATCTGTATAAATTAGGACAGAAGTCGGATTTAACTTTAAGGGCGCAATCTAATCTTGGTTTTTGATTAACGGGCAGAATAAATTTGCCCTACAGTATAGGGGGATTAAATGACCAACGCAGATGTAATGTTAAGGCTTTTGTTGGCTGCTGTTTTGGGAGGCGTTATCGGGCTTGAAAGAGAATCGCATGGAAGAGCGGCCGGCTTGAGGACTCATATTTTAGTTTGTCTTGGGGCGGCTTTGATAATGATGACGTCGGTTGATTTATTTAGTGTTTATCAGAATTCGACAAGAATAGATCCTTTTAGGATTGCCGCGCAGGTGGTTAGCGGAATAGGATTTTTGGGCGCGGGTACGATTATTCGGTTCAAAGCTTCGGTTAGAGGGTTGACTACCGCCGCCAGTCTTTGGGTAGCCGCGGGCATAGGCCTTGCGGTGGGTAGCGGTTTTTACGTGGGAGCATTATTTGCTACTTTTCTGGTTTTGGTTTCGCTGTTTTTTCTTACCAGGCTGGAATATAAAATAATAAGAAAAGATTGGTATAAGACTTTAAGTGTCGTTTCCGGAAGCGGCGTTAACCAATTGAAGGATATAAGAGAAATTTTGGGCGAGTATAACGCGGAGATAAGGGATTTTGAAATAAAAAAAATAGATGGGGACAAGGTTACTTTAAAATTAAATCTAAAGTTAGTGCATGTCGGCTGTATGGATGAAATTATATCAGGTATTTTGAGTATTAAAGGAATTGAAGCGGCTAAATGGCTTGAGTGAAATTTGATTTTAACGGGAAAAAACAGTGGGGGGTGATTGACCGTGTTTGGAAAAGTAGATAAGGCAGAACATAAGATTCTGGATGTAGACGCTAATATGCAGGGAAATTTAATTTTTAAAGACCCTGTGAATTTGTGTATCAGCGGCAATTTCGACGGCAATTTGGATACGAAAGGGAGCTTAGTTGTCAGCGAAAAGGCATTGGTGAAAGCAAATATAAAAGGTGATACGGTTATTATTGCCGGAAAAGTTATCGGTGATATATTTGTGCGCAAAGAATTAAAATTACTTTCGACTTCTCAAATGATAGGCAATGTAAAAACACCGTCTTTGAGTGTGGAAGAAGGCGCTATATTGCAGGGGCATTGTGAAATGATATCCGTAAAGCAAGGCGCTTTGTCCAGAACAATTCTAATGCTTGAGGAAGTGGCTGAATATTTAGAAGTCGATGTTGATACAGTAGAAAGCTGGGCTGAAAACGGAAAAATTCCGGCTTTTAAGCAGGCAGAGAAATGGAATTTCGATAAATCCCAGATAGATATGTGGGTTGCGACTGAAAAAGTAAAATAAAAAATATGAATGAAAAAGATAAATTTTTGAATTTGTCGGAAGCGGCAGAATTTTTGGGTATCGATGAAGAAGAATTAAGAATTTTAGCCGAGGAAGGCAAAGTACCCGCGTATAAAGTGGGCGGAATTTTTTTGCGTTTTAAATTGGATCAATTGTCCGGTATTAAAACGGTAGGGGATATTCATGCCCAAGATAATTCGTTAAACGAATCGCCGCTTGGCGCAGAGGCATTTTTAAAAGAAGATGAAAATAGTTTTTTTGGAAAAATAGCTGATTTTTGGCATTTTTTTGATTTTTACGTTATAACGGGCCTGCTTATAATTTTCATTATTTACGTTATTTTAAAGTGGGGGATTAGGTGATCCTGCGGGGTGTGGGAAAGAAGAAAAACACCGAAAAATCAGCAGATTGTGAAAATGTTCTTGACAAAAAAATATTTGTGTTATATATAATGCTATATTAAAACAATAGAAGTGATGTTTTTTTTTGCAGGGGACCTAAAACCTTTTAGAATAAATTATGGCTAGTATAAAAGATGTCGCGAGATTAGCTGGTGTTTCTTCAGCGGCTGTTTCGCTGGTTCTTAATAATAAGGGCCAGGGGCAAATAAGCATAGAAAATCAGCAGAAGATTTTAGAAATTGCCAAAAGATTGAATTATCGCCCAAGCGAAATAGCCAGAAGTTTACTTAGGAAAAAAAGTAAAATTTTAGATTTGATTATTCCTGCTGAAGATTCTATTTTTTCCGCTTTTTTCTTTTTACAGGTAGTTAGCGGGATTTGGAAGGTTGCTCAGCAAAAAGGCTATAAGCTGATTTTGAATTTAAGTGAACCTTACGCGAAGCAGGAAGGAAAAGAGAGCAGTTTAAGCGAAGGTACTTATACCGACGGTTCTTTGATTTTAGTGGATAAAAAGGATAATGATCTTATCGCGCGGTTAAAAGAAAGAGCGAAGCCTATCGTTTTAGTAAACGCTTTTGATAAAGATATTGATTGTATTAATGTTGATTATGAAGAAGGGGCGATAACCGCTGTTGAGCATTTAATTAAATTGGGGCATAAAAAAATTTGTTGTGTGCGGGGAGACCTTGTAATAGAAAGTGATCGCCAGAGGCTTGCCGGATATAAAGAAGCTTTAAAGAAACACGGGTTAGCCGTGAATGAAGAATTAATAATAAACGGCGGTTTTTCAGAAAAAAGATCTTTTGAAGCAGTTTGCGAATTGTTAAAAAAAAGAGTTGATTTTTCTGCTGTATTTGCTATAAGTGATATTATGGCAATTGGCGCAATGACGGCACTTCAACAGGCAAATTTAAGAGTGCCTCAGGATATAGCTGTTGTAGGTTTTGATGATATAGTTTTGTCTTTTTATGTCAAGCCTTCTCTTACCACCGTAAAAATTCCCATGACGGAAATAGGAGAAAGGGCGGTTTCTTTGTTAATAGACAGAATTGATATTGAAGAGGCAGGAAAAACAAAAGAAGCGGCAAGAGAAGTTTTGAAAACACAATTGATTATAAGGGAATCCTGCGGATATTTTAATAAATAAATGAGGTGGAATTATATAAAATGAATACGCGAATTGAGAAATTGAAAGTATCGGCTCCGGCAAGAATATGTCTTTTTGGCGAACATCAGGATTTTTTGGGATTAAGTGTGATTGCGATGGGTATTAGCTTAAGAATGCGGATAGATGCCCTGCGCAGAAAAGACGGATTATATTGTATTCATATGCCGGATATTAACGCTAAAGAAGAATTTATTCCTTCCGGCGAAATTAGTTACGGCAATAAGCGGGACTATCTTAAATCGGCAGTAAATGTTCTTAAAAGAAAAGGGTTTTCTTTTAAAGAAGGATATGATTTTACGATAACCAGTCAGATTCCTATAAATGCCGGTTCTGCCAGCTCTTCGGTTATGGTAGTGGCGTGGATAAAGATGCTTTTGGATATTCACGGTGATACCAAATTTAATAATCCTGAGGATATAGCCAATTTTGGTTATTTAACTGAAGTAGTTGAATTTGGGGAGCCCGGAGGGATGATGGATCATTATTCCAGCGCTTTTGGCGGAATAATTTATATTGACTGCAAACAGCCTATTTCTTATGTGCTTTTAGATGGGAGTATTGATGGTTTTGTATTGGGTCATTCTTTGGAAAAGAAGGATACCACGGGTGTTTTGAGAAAATCCAGGCAGGATGTTGAAAATGGTATAGAAATCTTAAAACAAAAAATAAAAGGATTCAATATCAAAACTACCGAGTTGGAAAAAGCAAAGCCTTATTTGCGGGAAATGGACGCGGAAACGGCTAAAAAACTTTTGGCTAATTTTGAAAATAGAGATATTTGTCAGGAAGCGTTAAATTTGATAAAAACAACTCCGTTGAATCAAAAGCGGCTGGGTGAGTTATTAAGCGAACATCACCGGCGTTTAAGGGACGGGCTTGGAATTTCTACGGAAAAAATAGAAAAAATGATTACGGCTTCAATAAATGCCGGTGCTTTAGGATGTAAAATAAATGGTTCTGGAGGGGGAGGCACAATGATTGCTTACGCGCCCGGCAGGCAGGAAGAAGTGGCTTTGGCGATTGATAATGCCGGCGGGAAGGCCTACATCATAAAAAAAGATACAGGGGTAAGGGAAGAAACGAAGTAAAAACTATAGACGAGTATATTCGCATAATTGTAATTTAGAAAAAATTGAAACATTGTTTAGAAAGGAGTTGATTGTAGGCAGGCGGTCATTAGGTTTATAAGAAAAATCAGATGTATATTAATAGAAACATTGTGGGGGCCTGCGGATAAAAGAATAATTAGTTCGACAAAAAGAAAAAATCAATTTATAGAATAATAAATAATTAAAGAGGGAAATTTAAGGAGGATAAAAAAATGAAGTTTAATTCTTTTCTTTTTTTTGCCAAAATTGACGGCAAAAATAGAAATTTCGGTCAAATATCATGGGCAGACGGAGAGTACAAAGTTAAAGGGTATACTTTAAAGGTGTCTCTTAAACAGGATTTGGAGTTGGAATTAACCAGAGATGATAAGAAGGAAATGGATATTTCCAACGTGAATTATGAAATAGAATTGCCGCTGCTTAATTTTGGAAAAGTGATTATTCCCGATTGTGGACGTTTTTATATGGATCATTATTTGCCGCGTCAGGTTTGGGGAGAAACTTTTGAATTAACGGATAAAAATTTCGGTAATCCTTTTTTAGCGTTGTTGGATAATTATGAAAAAGTAGAATTGGCTATGGGGTTGTTGGGAGATTTAATGGAGACAAAAGTGCAATTTTTATCTCCTGGCGCCAACCGCAAAAATAGTCTTCGCGTGGACAATGGTATGCTTCGTTTCCGTATTACAAAACCGACAAGAAATCTTAAAATGGGTAAAATGACGGTTTTTAAAGATGCCATATTTCAGACTGCAGAAGATAAAACATGGTTCCATTCTTTGAGAAAATATGGAAAACATTACTGGGATCGCAGAGGCGGTTTTGAAGATTTTAATCTTATTCCTGAAGCATTTAAACCTGCTTTTTGCACATGGGTAGCGTATAATTCTGACAATTTAAACCATGATAAAATCGTAGAAATAGCCCGCGCGGCATCGAAGTTAAATATGACATCTTTTATTCTGGATGACGGTTGGTATGGAACCGGTCTCGACAGTGAACGCATGGAAAGCGATATGGGAGACTGGCCTGAGTCAAACTGGAAATACCCGGATATAAAAGAAACCATAAAGGCTATTAAGAGTTTTGGTCTTTTAGCTTTGATATGGTACGGACCTACCTTAATTGGACCGCATGCCAAAGTATTTAATAAAGTAAAGAAATTAATTGTTGAACTTAACGGTAAACCCTATCGTCACAGAGGCAATTTTCACGTTTTCTGTCCGAGAAATCCGGAAGCGCGTGAATTTATGATTCAGAACGCGGAGAAAATCATTAAATACGGCGCGGACGGACTTAAGGTAGACCTTTTGGATTATGTCCCCGGCAAAGAATGTACAGCTAAGCATCATCATGACGTAGGCACTATTTATCAGGGCATGACTGTTCTTTGTTCCGACATGTATAAAAGAGTAATGAAACTCAAGCCGAACGCCTGGATTGGTGAAAAGAATAATTTCGGCAACGTGGAATTCGCGAAGCACGCTACTACGTTAAGGGGAGGGGATTCTCCTTTTGATATAAACATTAACTTTGCCCGCGTAATTTATCCCGCGGCTTACGCTCCGGCTATTCATAATGACTATTTAGTATGGACATTTGCCGAAAGGCCGCAGGATTTAGCTGTTTTATTGATTAAGCACATAGTGGGCGGAGTACCTAATTTCGCGGCAGACGTATTAAAGTTGCCTGAAGAACAGGGCGAAGTTTTAAGAGGATGGCTTGCTTTCTTTAATAAAAATGTAGACCTTTATATGAAAGGAAATTTCGAGCCTCAAACCGCGGAAATGACCGCGTGGCAAAGAGATGACGGCAAAAAAATAATGATTACATTGCTTCATCCCGGCCGCGAGATATTTATTCCCGCGAGAAAGAAAGTATATGTGCTTAATGCTACAGGCCATGAAGATATTTACATAAATGTTGAAAAGGCTGAACAGAAAAAAGCTATAGCGTATGATTATAAGATGCAGGAGGTTTATAATAAAGAAATAAATCTCAAAAAAGGAAGTGTTAAAATTCCGGTAGCCGGATTATTGGAATTAGGATAAGTAAAGGTAAAATTTAGGACTATAGTTTTAATGAGTCTATAACTCGCGCGACTATAAGGAGCGCGAGTTATAGACTCATTATCCCCCTGAAATGTTTTCACAGGAAACAAGGTGGATGGGGGTTTAATGCCCCGCGGCTTGTCGCGGAAAAGAGTTCGTGGGTTTGGGAGTTTATACCATTGATTAAAAAAACGCTTTTTTTATATATGAGTGTTTTAATTTTAATTTTAGCAATAGTTAATATTGTATCCGCCCAAGGGTTAGTGTCGATAGAGGTTGTGCTTAGAATAGATGGGAATTTTGAAGAATGGAAAAGGATAAAACCGCTTGCGGAAGATTCTATTGTTGATGTTGATGAAAAAGAAGCGGTTAATTTTTCTAAAGTGTGGGCAGTATTGCTTGGTAAAAATTTGTATATAAGCTATTGTTGTGTTAAGCGTTTGGATAATTGGGGAACAGAAGCTTTTAAATACAATGTTTTTATCGACGTGGATAATAATACCCAAACCGGTTATCGGGGATGGGATGGTAGTTGGGCTTTAGGCGCGGATTATCTTTTGCAGGGGGGTACTATTTTTAAGTTTGCGGGACATAGTCCACGATCATGGAGTTGGATTAAAAAAGGTTTGCAGGAATACGGTATTAAGGCTAATTGGGCTGAAATAAAAATCCCTTTATCTGTTATGGATATTGTTCAGGTCGCGGAAATGAAAATTTTGTTTTACGGGGATAATATTAAGCAAATAGATTATGTGCCGGATGATTATGCCAATGAGGCATTGACTATAACTCGTTAGTAGTCACGGTTTTGTTCAGATTGGAGATGCGGACTTATATGTCGGCATAAATATAAGTAATTCCATTTGAACAGTACTGTTTTATATATTAATGTAGGTGTTAAAAACAAAAGGAGGAATGGGTATGAAAAGGAATTTTTTTCTGGTAATTGTGTTCTTTGTTTTTTTGAATCAAGGTATTTCTTCGGCTGAGACAAAAGATATAAAGATAGACGGCAATTGTGACGAATGGAATAAAATCAGCGTTACCGCGAATGATGCTATTGGTGATATAGATTCTGATGATGTAGTTGATTTCGTAAAAGTTTGGATTGTTCCTCAGGATAATGATTTATATTTAAGTTATCTTTGCGGTCAGCCTATGGATTGGAATGCTGAAGCATGGAGATATAATATTTTTATGGACTTAGATGATAATATTGAAACCGGTTACAGAGGAT